>JALVAD010000001.1 GCA_027011385.1 Saprospiraceae bacterium
TTATTTTACTCCATATACAAATCATTCTGTCAAATATATAGATCAGTTTAAAACAAAAACATTAAAGTTTTCATTTAAAAATAACCAAGGCTTTAAATATTTAACTGATTCCGGATTCCAATTAGACATTCCAACTAACTCTTTTGATAACAAATATGAATCTGTTAGCCTATTGATAGATTACAATACTTCCATAAAAGACTTAATTTCAAAAAAAATACAAACCATTAACAAAGAGGGGAAAATAATATCATTTGATAAAATAGTATCTTTAAAATTCCAAACTGATAAAAATATAAATATAAACTGTAAGGAAAATACTGGTATCGATCTGAAAATTCCATATCAAAAAAGTGATGTACCTAAACTTTTTAAATTACTTAACAACCAATGGCGGGAAGTAACTAATGAGACATCTTATGTATTCAAAAGCACGTGGTACTCTAGTGATTCGACCCTTGTAAAAGGATATAAGTTAAGAATAAAAAATGCAGCCCAAATAGCATTAACAAGTGATATAATTGAAGAATCGGAAATTCGTGACTTGAATATAAAACTGCCTTCAGGGTTTGATGTAAACAATTCATTAGTTCAATTGGTAATAAAAAATACAAATACTAACATTAGTTTAATTTGGGATAATGACAACAAAATTTTCACATTGCCTGAAGATATTACTTTACCGACAAATGATATAATAATTCTAGCTTTTTCAGAAAATTCTAATGATAAATATTACTTTGGTATGAAATATGCTAAAGTAAATAATGGAGATATTGTCAAAATTGATATCGAACAAAAAACAACCGAAGAAATTAAGCATTTGATAAGCACAATACAAATGTAAACATATAAAGATTTATGTAAATGGGAGCGCCTGTCTCGAGTAAAAGAACTCTTGGCAGGCTTTTTTTTAATCCAAATGGTATACCTTCATCAAATGATTAAGAACATCATCAAAGTTGATTTTCAAGTCAATTAATCTGCCGGTATGGATGTCCCATACCCAACCGTGAATCTTTACTTCTTTTTTTCTATAAGCCTTTTGAACTATCGAAGTTTTTAGTACATTAATACATTGTTCTTTTACATTCAACTCAACTAATCTATCATATTTACTTTTATCATCAGAAATAATATCAAGTTCGGCTTCATAATGTCTGTAAACATCCCTTATTGTTCTAAACCAAGGATTCAACAAACCGTAATCTTTGGATTTCATGGCAGCGTGCACACCTCCACATTGATAATGTCCGACAACTACAATATGTTTGACTTTTAGCTGTTCTACTGCATATTGAATCACGGACATAGCACTAAAATCCAAAGAGGAAACCATATTTGCAATATTCCTATATACAAACACTTCTCCCGGTTTTGCCCCCATCAATTTTTCAGCTGTAACCCTACTATCAGAACAACCTATATAGAGAACTTCAGGATTTTGACCTTTTGCTAGATTATCAAAATAATGTTTATCTCCTGACAATTTATTCTGTACCCAAACTCTGTTATTTTCAAAAATTTTTTCAATATTCATAATAATTATATTTCATGAAATCCTTCCCCAAGACAAAAACTTATGTTTATTTTTTAATATATAATTTCTTAGTCGTATATTTTTTCCCAATTGCAAAACCGGATCTTCCTCCAGAATATTCTTACAGTTTACCCTGGCTGCTCTGAGTATATTTTCATCTTGAACAATGTTCGCCAACTGCAAATCCAAGAGCCCGCTCTGCCTTAATCCTTCAATATCACCCGGTCCTCTCAATCTCATATCGACCTCGGCAATCTCAAATCCATTATTTGTCCTTACCATAGTGGACAATCTCTCTTTTGCTTCTTTTGACAATTTAAAACTCGACATCAAGATACAATATGATTGTTCTGCTCCTCGCCCTACTCTCCCCCTTAGCTGATGCAATTGAGATAATCCAAACCGCTCTGCATTCTCAATAATCATCACAGAAGCATTTGGTACATCCACACCGACTTCAATGACTGTTGTACCCACAAGAATATGTGTTTTGCCGGATTTAAACCTCTGCATCTCAAATTCTTTATCGGCAGGTTTCATTTTACCATGAACGATGCTCATCTGGTACTCGGGTCGAGGAAATTGGTGTAGCAGATTTTCATATCCGTCTTGAAGATTTTTCAAATCCAGTTTTTCAGACTCTTCAATCAAAGGGTATACGACATAAATCTGTCTTCCCTTTTCAATTTCTTGCTTTATAAATTTAACTAATCCCGGTCTTCGATTCTCATAAAAATGCATTGTTTTTATATCCTTTCTGCCGGGGGGCAATTCATCGATGACTGAAACATCCAAATCACCATATAGAGTCATTGAAAGAGTTCTAGGTATAGGTGTGGCCGTCATAACCAAAACATGCGGGGGTATTTCATTACCTTTATTCCATAATTTCGCCCTTTGTTTCACTCCAAATCTATGCTGTTCATCAATTACAACAATACCAATATTTTTAAACTTTACCCAATCTTCAATCAGTGCATGAGTTCCGATTAATATATTAATATTACCTTCATACAAGGAGTTAAGGATACTTTTACGTTTTCTACCTTTGACACTTCCTGATAAAAATGCGATATTTATCCCAAGCCCTGCAACCAATTTCTCTATTGAAACAAAATGTTGTTGAGCCAATATTTCTGTTGGAGCCATTATACAAGCCTGAAAATCATTATCAAGAGCCATTAAAATCACCATTAAAGCTACGATTGTCTTTCCACTACCGACATCACCTTGCAACAATCTATTCATATGCAAGCCTGATTTGAGATCAAATCTTATCTCTTTTATCACTCTCTTTTGAGCACCGGTCAACTCAAATGGGAGATTTTTCTCATAAAATCCATTAAAATATTCACCTAATTCAGGAAACAAATGCCCTTTAAGCTTGCGTTTTCTACTGATTTTACTAAAAAGCAATCTCAATTGCAAAAAGAATAGTTCTTCAAATTTCAATCTATTTTCTGCCTGTTTTAATTGTATATTATTCTTGGGAAAATGAATGTAAAAAAGCGCTCGTTTTCTTGAAATCAACTTTAGTTTTCCGATCAGATAATCTGGAAGAGTTTCCTCAATCACCAAATCTTTTAGCACTAATAAAAGATTATATGTAAGCTTCGAGATTGCCCTTGAACTCAAACCACTTTTGCTCAATTTCTCGGTAGAGCTATAAACCGGTGAAAGTACAACATTTCTGTTTAGAGAATCTACGCTCACCATTTCAATTTCGGGATGAACTATACTTTTTTTCCCATAACTTATCGATACTTTACCGTAAACTATATATTCCTCTCCATCTTTTAGAGAAGAATCAAGCCATTTAACTCCCTGAAACCACAATAAATCAATATAACCTGATTCATCTTTTAATGTGGCCTCAAGTCTGCTTTTTTTATTTCTCCCGGACACAATTTCTTTATCAGACAATATACCTCTAACTTGAACATAGATACCATCAGCAAGAATATCTTTTATTTTGATGAATTGCGTTCTATCGGTATATCTGAACGGGTAATAATATAACAAGTCCTTAAAATAACGAATCCCTAATTCCGAACGTAGCAATTCAGCTCGTTTAGAACCAACACCTTTAAGGTATTCGACCGGGCTAATTAATATGTTATTTTGATTTGCCAAACATTTATTTCTCGTAAAAATAAGAAAATTTTATTTGCTTATCCTAATTTAAAAAATATAATAATTAAAAGATAATCCATATGTAGCTGTCATAAGCAAATACCCATATTGATCATCGCTAAATATAGTTGTATAATTATCCATCCTTAAATATAAAGACAATCTTAACTGCGGCGAAATATAATAATACAAATTATTATTGAAATTAAAATTAAAATTTGTGTTTCCCCTGTCACCATTAGAATCACCATGTATCCCAGCTCCCACCCTCAATGTAGATTTAAAACTTGTTCTACTAGTTGGATAATACCCCACTCCAATATTCAAATTTGATCGTAAAAGTGAATTAGCTCTAGGTTCTTCATCACTATTAATCCCAATAATATCTTCAAAACCACCTGCCAAGCTTATACCAAAATCTAATTGCCAATTCATACTTAATGCTCGATAATATTCAAATCGTACCATAGCTAATAAATCGATTGCTTTATGGTCAAAATCATTATTAGAATTAGGCTTATCGTATCTACTAAAATATCTAAATCCAGGTTCAATTCCAAAAGAAAGGGTTGTTCCTGACCTTCTTATATCATTGATCCCATATTGCCACATATCATATAAAGAAGCATATACATGTGGATCACTAATATCAACTATATTTTTCAAGAAATTATTAGATAAGCCAATCAAATCATCCTGCATTTTTCTTCTTGAATCAAATGCCCTCGTATTTTTTCTAATAGCTATATAATCAGCCATTTTCATTATTTCATCTTTATCCAAATTTGAATTATTAATAAGTAAATCACTTTGTTTCAGGCCTTTAATAATCCTAAATGCATGCCACGCACTAGTTACATTTTCAACTCTTCCAAAACCTATATATAAAGGTATTCTCAAGTAAATTGATGAAAAGCTTGATTCTATTTTAGGACTATCTTTAATAGTTTTGTCCCAAGATAAAAGAAAATTCATTCCATTTTCAAAAAATATTAAGGAATTTAAATAATAT
>JALVAD010000002.1 GCA_027011385.1 Saprospiraceae bacterium
GTGGTGGATACATCTATTTTTTAATTTAAATCTTCAATTATGAAAAAACAGTACATTATTTTAACATTTTTTATTTATCTATTAATGTCACAGTTCTCAGTAGCACAAACATATATTTGGGGAGGCCCGGGAGATCCAAATAGTGAGTTTGCAAACGGGTTGAATGACTGGACTGTAAATACTGTTTCACCAAATGATAGCGCATTATGGGTATGGGAAGCAGATGGAAAAGCGGACAAGGGGCTTTGGTGGTATGACCGCCCGGCTATTGCATCCCCTTCCGTTTCAAATGGGGCTGCTGTATTTGACTCAGATTATTATGACAATGGAGGAATAAGCGGTAATGCAGGAAACGGTATTGCTCCTTCTCCTCAAAAAGCGGAATTGATTTCACCAAGCTTTTCATGCGAATTTAATGACAAAGTGTTTGTAAAGTTCAACCAATTTTACAGAAAGTGGCACGGAAATCCAAAATTTGCAGTTTCATATGACAATGGTGAAACTTGGCCTTTTGTTAAAGACCTAAATACTGAAATTTTACTTAATAATTCCACTAAAAACAGCTCAATCCAATTAATTGACATATCAGAGGCAGCAGCACATCAAGCTGAGGTAAAAATTAAGTTTATATGGGATGCAGAATATTATTTTTGGATAATTGATGATGTTTATGTTTTATCTGATCCTGCCCCGGATCCACAGATACTAGGGACATGGTATCCTGTTGATAGGTTTTATACTCCGCAAAACTTCTTGACTCATGATTCTCTTACCTTCAAAATGAAGGTCCATAACGCAGGAGCAAATCTTGATAACGGCAAAGCATTTGTTAAAATAATAAATAGAAATACTTATGAAACTGTGTACTCAGACTCTACTATTTACTCTATTAACGCAGATGATACTTTAGACGTGAATTTTAACCAATATCTATTGGAATCTGATATAGATACAGGTCTGTATTATGTTTCATATATTGTTGATTCAGACAATACTGAGACACAAGAAAAAAAAGAAATTCATCAATACTTTCGAATTATTGGAAATCCTTCTACTGATCCTCTATCCCCTACATCAAGCAGATACAATATATGTGACGACAATCCTGATCAAGCATATTCATATCAAGGCAGTGGAGCAGACGGACCAAAATATTCAGTATATCATATCAATTATTATAAAACCGGAGATTGGGTGGACAATAAATCACTTAAATACAGAATCAATTACTTGAACCTTTCTGTTTGGATGAGAACTGAGAATTCGGACGACAAAATATCTTATCCGGCAAACATGTCCGTTCTAGAAATGGTTGATTCCATTAAGGATGATTTATCAAATTTAAAAACTAAAAACGGATTTATAGTTGATAATATTGACAATGATCAGTTGATTTTCCTAGGTTCCGGCGAATTTGATTTTAATAATGTAGACAAATATGAGTTGGTAAAAGTCCCTGTTACTGATGCTGATGCAGAGGAAGAATATATAGAATTATCACCGGGGAAAAAATTCTTATTAACCGCATACTGGCCTAGTGGAACAAGATATTATCAAGCTGTAGATAATCACTATTTCGGAATAGAAAGGTTTTATTATCCAGATCAGATTATGTCTTTTAGATATGGTGATTATGGTGGTGGAGGACAATTCTATGGGATATCAAGAGATATCGGTGCATGGGTAATGGGTTTTGAAGGTAATCTACATGTAAGTAAGTTAAATGAAGCAGATAAAATGCCTGATAATTCTCTTGTCATTCTGCAAAATCCGGTAACTGATATATTAAAATTAAATATAAGTTTTAAAAATACAGTAAAGCTCTCTACTCTTGTTATTCACAATTTGAATGGAGAAGTAATCAATTACAAAAACTTGTACAATATTCAAGACAGTAAGCAAACAATCGATATTGGGAATATCCCTAATGGATTATACATTGCAACAATATTTACAAAAGACAAACATCTTTCAAAGAAGTTTGTCATTCAACATTAAAGTCAGATTAAGGGCAGTGGTCTGTATTATTTTGACTGATAAAACAATGATTATGAAAACGACATGATTAAAATAATCATTATACTTTTAGAGAAATGATTTTTTTAATCATCAAAGATTCCATGTGACGATATTAGATAATAAAAAACAAACACATGAAAAAAAACATTCTATTATTTATCATCTTTATTTTAGTACAAACCACTACCCTACTTTCTCAAGATAAAAAGAAAAGTTGGTGGAAAGAAAATACGTCAATTTCAGGGTATGTAAAATATCTTAATACTGCCTCATTTAGAGACTTGGACAATATCACTTCTGACAATATGATTCACAATCGCATCAATTTCAAGATGTATATCAATGATAATTTCACCTATGACATGCAAGTTAGAAACAGGATTTTGTGGGGAGAATCGCTAACAAGCCCATATTTCAAGGACTATATCAATGTAAAAAATGATTTAGACCTTTCAGCTTTTTTAATCGACGAGCAAGCTCTTTTGTTTCATTCAAAAATAGATAGACTTTCGCTTACTTATAACACCGGAAACTGGGAATTCAAAATCGGTCGCCAAAGGATTAACTGGGGAAAAACTTGGGCATGGAACACTAATGACCTTTTCAATGCCTACAATCTTCTAGACTTTGATTATGAAGAAAGACCCGGTAGTGATGCCGTCAGTATTTTGTACAATTATGTTGCATCATCTCTGGTTCAAGCGGCATATTCATACGGTAAAGATCTAGACCATTCCATTATAGCGCTAAGACAACAATTCAGTATAAAGTCATATGACATACAATTAATCGAAGCCAATTACAAAACAGATATCGCCTTAGGGATTGGTTGGGAAGGTTATATCAAAAATGCAGGATTCAAGGGAGAAAGTACACTATTTATACCAAAAGACGATAATTCAGAGAAAAAAACGGCAGTTTTAACAGCACTATCCATGGATTATTTTTTCAAAAACGGGCTAATGGTACTGGGTTCTGTATTGTATAATTCAGATGGAATAACAGACTCCAATGCATTCAATATCCAATACTTTTTGGGAGAATCATTGAGCGCAAGAAATCTAATGCCAAATATATTATCCTTTATCCTCCAAAACAATTTGCAAATAAATCCGGCATCTTCTGCCTCTATCGGAATTATGTATATGTATGATTTTAAGGCTTTAGCCTTATTACCAAATTATTCTTACTCAATCAAGGAAAATTGGGACATAGACTTCAACGGACAATTATTCTTTGGTAAACAAAACGACAAATTCTCCAATATCCAAAACGCTCTATACTTGAGATTGAGATATAGTTATTGATGATTCGGATATACTAATTAACCTGAGCCAAAGTGTCTCATACCTCTTGGCGAATACAACCTCCAGTTCGCTAAAAGGTTAAAACCCTTTAACCCACATTATTCCTTGACTATTTTTATTTTTGTCAATACATCATATATACTCTTTAATATGAGTGTAGAATCATTATTATAAATATTTGAACTATGGTTCTTAATATCAGAAAAAGGTCTTTTTGAAAATGCTTTTATTACTCCGGTATTTGGTTCTATTAAACTAAAAGCGTCTTTATTTGATCTTGCTAAATAGGTGAATTCTTTCCCTTTGGAATCTTTTATATGTATTGGCATCATTACGGATTGACCATTGCATTTCCAAAGCAAATCACCACTATAAAAATCATAAGCATTCATATAATCATTTGAATAGAATAAAATAACTGATGTCTCTTGATTTTCATTTAAATGCACATTTGAAATCGAATAAATACCAGTTTCACTAAGTTTATCTCCCCTATTAACAAAATATTCACTAGTATTGAGATTGTAAGAAAACCTCAATTCGTCACAAGAAACATTTACCAAGTTGTCCATTATATTAAAATCATTAATCCAATGTCCTAAAGAAAAAACGAGATTATCTTTTACCTTCTTTTTATCAATATCCACAACTAGAAATCTCATCATATCTTGCTTTCTATCATTATATACAGATATTATATACTTTTCAGTAGCAAGCATTCCGTAAATATCAAAAAACGATCTATCCTCCTTATATTTCAATATAGTGTCAAGCGTTTCACCTCTATAGTTCTTTTTTAATATAGCAAGTCGGGTCGAATAATAAAAAAAATCTTCCTTAAAGATAAAAGGACGTCCATATTCTAATGAATCGGATATTTGGATTTCATCTGTTAATATATTGTATTTGGTAATGACAGGCTTCAGACCTGCGCCAAAAGCACATGCATAATCCCCGGCAATTTGCATTCTGAAGAAATAAGATTCTTCAAATTGATTTGCGTCAACGGTTTTAAGTAATTCACCTGTTTCAGCAGAATAAAAATTATATTCTTTCTTATCCGAATCTGAACTTACTATATATTTATCGAAGTATTTTATTCTAGAAGCATTCTCCACATTTATATTCCACAATGTATCAAATTTTATGGATTTGTCAATATCCATTTCGCAAGCCTGAATTTCTTCCGGTGGTTTTGGACACTCTTTAACACAAGACATAAAAGAGCTAACAAAAACAAAAATCCAGAAAATAAATATTGATTTTTCTTTCATATGACTTTAATTTTACTTAAAACACTCATTGCAAATATAATAT
>JALVAD010000003.1 GCA_027011385.1 Saprospiraceae bacterium
AATATATATTAATCAAATATGCAATACAAAATATTTTGAGTAAAAGTAGTTACCTAATGAATAATTAACTTAAATCATTAGTAAAAATTGTAGAATAACTATTTGAATTATTCTTATAATTTTATGATTTTATTTATAGATACCTTTTTATTATTTCTTACTTTTAAGAAATAAATCCCGGATTTTATGTTCAATCCTTTTAATTTTACTGAATGAAATCCTTTTGTAAAGACTTTTGAAAAGACTATTGTACCGGTTGCACTTATCAATTTAACCTTAGTCAGATCATTCTCAAAGTTCCCTTCTAATGTAAAACTATTTTCAAACGGGCTTGGATATACCTTTATAGCGTTATCGTCCGTAATCCCATCAGTTTTATCAGAAAACTTTACATAAAACCTTTTAATTCCTGTATTATTATCGTAATTAATCTCTTTTTGTTCTTTATTTGCATTGATAATAACCGAAAAGTATATCTCTCCTGCAAAATGTTTTGCAATAGGATATTCAAATGATATTTCTTCTGTTTCGAATGGTTTTAATGGCGCATATCTTTTATAAAAATGCACTTCTTTTTTATCATTATAAATCTCATATCTAACCAAAATACTGTCCATCCCGGAAGATGAATTATTGTAAATAGTACTCTTGAAATCAAAAGTATCACCTTGGACAATAGTATCATTTGGTAATTCAGTTTCGTCAAATCTATTCAAAACCAGATCCGGATAACTTCTGTAGAAGACTCTCCAAAAATTGATATTTGGAGGATCTCTTTTGAATTTATCATTGGCATAGTAATACAATTTTAAGTAGGGGAACTCTTTTGCATCTATTCCTGCTAAATCTAGTTTATAATCATTTATCAATGTATCAATGATTATGTCTTTTGTCGAATCTTCATTTAATTTGTGAACAATCAAATATGAAAATTCAGCAGTATCTCCGGTTGTTTCTTGACTCCATATCAATCTATCCCAAAGGTTTGATGGACCAATTAGCGAGGAATTAAAATTACCGTATTTGGAATTCATGATTACATCTTGGACTATTTCAAATTTTGATTCTATAGTCTCCCCGATTTCCTCTTGCAATATTCCTTTTCCTTTTTTAAATACCAAAACATATGGAACAGTTCCCCTTGACTGCATTATGCGTATTTTTTCTGCTCCATAATTTTCAAGAACACCAAATAAATTATAACCCAGAGATAAGGAATCATCAGCCCAAGTTTCAGGATTTAAACTTTGAGATTCGTCACCAAGTACAGTATATATAAACACAATCATCGAATCGGGCATAGCCTCCAACAATTCTTTTATTCCTTGCCTTTGTTCTTTGACTTTAGGGTCAAAAACAAATTGGATGCCATATTTATGGTTATTTGGTAGACTATTGAAGTCATGTCCTGATTTATTTCTAAACCAATATTGTGGTCCCCAACCGGTAATACAAATTGAGGGTTTCATCTCCGGGTTGAGACTTCCCCATCCTTCTCCGTCTACAAATGCTACTTTTCTATTGTATTCGTCATACTTTTTACCTATAATCTTCAAACTGTATTTGCGCCCTTCAAAATCCAGCTTTCTATTTGTAAAGCGAGTACCATCAAATTCATCTTTTAAATATTGGAAATAATGACTTTGATTCCAGCCTTCATTACCATTTTCAAGAAAAACAAATGAACTATTTTCCCAATACTCACCATCAGAACTAACTCGCCAATAGTAGACAGTTTCATTTTTCATCTCCAAATCAGGATTCCATGCTACTAAGCCTCCATCTGATTCAATTGATTTTTCAATCATAAAAGGGCTATCAAATTGTTCAGTTGTGTCAATTTGAAAAATAAAACTCTGCTCTTTCACAAAACAATTTAAAGTTGTAGCTCTCAATTCAACATTTCTATCACTAACAATTCCATATTCTTTGGGCGAAACCGGCTCAATTTTGTTATTGACTATATTCAAACAATATTTGAATTCCCCATCGTTATCAGACAAATAATTATTGTTTTCTGCCTCGGGTTGAGGATATTCTTCTATCTTGTCCAATGGGTCTAAATATATGGAAAAACAATTTTCTCCTACACCGTCTAGCCCTAAAGTTTCAATTTTAACCGATATATTCTTTCTTGATTTTACAGGAGCAAAAGTGTGAAATGTCATTTTTTCACTCTTGTCAGGTAACTCCCTTACCACTTTTATTTGCAATGAATCATCGGAGGCGATACCAAGATTTACAATATCAAAAAGAATATTGAAGTTTTTATCAGTGGAATTCATTAATTTTGAGTCTGTTCGTAATGTTTTTCTGTCTATGGTAAAATCAGGTCCAAGATGTTTATATAGTGAAACTGCAGGATCTCCGTGAAAAGTAAATTGTTGATTTAAAGTGACTGTTCCAATATCCGAATGAGTTTCTCCTTCAAACTTTATTGCTCTTTGTACAATCTTTCCAACTCCTTCCCCATAAAGTTCACCTCCGGTTAATTCGTATATCTTTTTTCCTAAGTTTGCCAAAGAACCGGTAAAACCCGTTCCACTAGTGCCGATATATGCGATCATTCCCGTAGTATCCAAAACAAATTCTTCACTTTGACCATTTTTTATATTGGTATGAATATTACCTGAATAACATCCAAGGCTATAAAAAACAGGAAATTTGTCATTTCGCAAATTACCTATATTAAAATCAGTACCTGTAATCCCTGAATGTCCATAAAATGTCACGATGCTCGCACCATCATTAATATCATCTATAATTCTTTTGGATACAGACTCCTTGATACTACCACTTGTTCTTTTATAAGTATGAATTTCTCCACCGTATTTATTATTGTGAATAATATCACCCATATTTGAAAGGTTTTTATCAATCTGCTTGATTATATCCGGAGTTCCACCTACTAGATGGATAACTTTTTTCATCCATTCTTTCTCTTCAATTGTTTGACTATAATTTGAATAGTCATCATATTTTTTAACTTTGCTTAGATATGATGCTATCTGATGATAATTTCTGGCCGCAATACGCCCTATTGGTAAATCCGGATAATATTTCCCTGATCTGGCAGCTAAAAGATTATCTGAACCGGGAAATCCATATGTCGGAACATAAAACAAATCCTGATTATCATTTAGCTGTTGACTTGTACGAATTTCATTATACTCCAATCCTTTACCTATGATGAATACATAGTCGGGATTGGTGAAGTGATCTTTGAAATAAATAATAAAATTGTTCAAAGCTATATTGTGTCTGTTGATTCCATATCCAAATTGATCATAAATATCATTGATGTTTACCGTAAGAACTCTATAATTTCCACCTTTATCTGATATCCTATAATCAGCATAAGCATCTACCCAATTTTTATTATTTCCGTCAATAAATCTGTCTTTATCACTTATAATCAGGTAATTCCTATCCATGTATTGAGAATAATCAATAAACTGCTTTTTTGTCAAACTGCTTATGACTTTTGCTTGTTTATCAAGATTAACCAGTATCAAATTTCGAATACTATCACTAGGAGGTAGGATTAACTTAACGAGATTATTTTCTATTCTTGGTACTAGTCTGATATTGTTTTTTGTATCGTATAATACGAAAGAGATTCCTTCAACATCAAAATTATTAATTTCAAAATACCTAGATTCTTTACTTGGATTTATATCAAATTTGAATAAACTTTTATGTTGGAAATCAAATTCTCTAGAATAACTTAATCTGATAATGGATATACTATTTTTATCTTTAAAATCAGTATCGTTATTTCCTTCCAAAGTTATTGAAATCTGCTCTGTAAGTTCTTCTTGATTCAAATCTAATATTGCATTGCCGCAATAGAAGCC
This sequence comes from Saprospiraceae bacterium, assembly GCA_027011385.1. Classification (GTDB taxonomy): domain Bacteria; phylum Bacteroidota; class Bacteroidia; order Chitinophagales; family Saprospiraceae; genus JADJGA01. The sequence goes on from JALVAD010000003.1 coordinate 3,858, forward strand.
GATTCTTGTTTCCTGTTTTTTATTGATATCATTGACATTGATATCAATATTATGTTTTCCCAGTCCTGTCGAATATCTTATGCTTAACACCGGATTAATCCCAGAGTTAAAAACATTGCTTGTATTCAATACAAAAGAATTTAATTTTTGCATTTTGGATCCATATCCTTCTCCGATTTCAAAATTAGATTTGTATATATGATTGTGAATACTTCTCAAGGGCTTATTGAAATACTCATGATTTACTATTTCTTCCTGATGGATATAATAGGGCTCAAAAGCAGGAATATTGCCGTTCAAATCATTATCAATCGATTTATACCTTTTATTTGTGGTAGATTTATCCCAAGTTAAAAAGTAAGCAGATGTATCATTGAATAAACTGTATTCAGGATTAAATAAATAAGATTTATTATCAAATAAATAGTAATCGAGCTTTGAACGATTTTTCTCACCATAAAATTCAATATAATCTTCTTGAGTGAAATTATCTTCTGTCGAAGTGAAAATCGGATTTTCTTTCCCAAATGAAATCAATTTAAAATCTTTACCTTGTATATTTTCAATATCAATACCGGAACTTTTTAATTGTTGGTAACTTATTCTGTAAATACCATCCTCTGAAACCGGAATTTTATAATACTGTTTGTCATAATCTATCCATTCGTTTCCGTATTTAATATTTCCAAGACTATCAATCATTTGAGCTTGGGTTAGTTGGAAAGAAAAGAATAAAATAATCGATAATAATGAAGTTTTCATATTTTTGATTTTTAAAAACAATA
>JALVAD010000004.1 GCA_027011385.1 Saprospiraceae bacterium
CTATATATTTAAATGATTTCATAATAATAACATTTAATTAGATAACAAAACTATTCTAATATTTGTTCCAATGCAAACCGGATTTGTCCTTTTTTGCTATACTCAGATATACGAATTGTTCTAATTGAGCTTCTTATTCAGCAAGAGGTTAAAACCCTTTGCCTCAGAGTATCCTTTATTCGGCAAGAGGTGAGGACACCTTTGCCTCGGAGTATCTTCGAACAACTATGTCACTCTATCAATGGAATTGTGACACACTTTTACATTTTTAATAGAAATGATTTAAAATCTTTCCACGTAATAAGCTCAATTCCCGAAATATGAGTAGATATCTCTCCCGTATAAATTACTTTACTATCAATTTTAACATTCAACTTTTGCAACTTCTTCAAATTTTTCAAATAATCATTTGAAAATGTTTGTCCTCCTTTTATTTCTATTGCCAAAATATCATTATTTCCCTTTTCCATTATACAGTCAATTTCAACGCCATTGCTATCACGCCAATAATATATACCCGGATTACGACCTTGATAATATTGACATTTAGCTATCTCACTAATCACAAGGTTTTCAAACAAATTACCGTATAAATAATGAGTAGGAATCATATTTGATTCTGTAACTCCTAATAACGAACAAACCAAACCTGTATCATAAAAATATATTTTAGGTGATTTAATCAATCTTTTATTAAAATTTTTATAATAGGGTGGAAGCAGATAGATAATAAAACTCGCTTCCAATAAAGATAACCAGGATTTTGCAGTATTTACTGAAATACCTGCATCATTAGCCAAAGATGAAATATTCAATATCTGTCCTACCCTTCCGGCACATAAACTTATAAATCTTGTAAAAGTATTCAAGTCTCCTATTGCTTTCAATGTCCTAACATCCCTTTCAATATATGTTTGGAGATAAGACGGATAAAAATCGTTAGGATTTATTCCTTGTTCTATAACACGAGGATAGAAACCATTATAAATTTCCTCAAAAACATTATCAGTTTTTATTTCTTGTAGTTCTATAACATCAAAAGGAAGTAAATGATTGATACTGACTCTACCGGCAAGGCTTTGCAAGATTTTTTCATTCAACAAAAAGCTTTGTGAACCCGAAAGAATGTATTGTCCCGGAGTGTTTCTTTCATCAGAAAAGATTTGAAGATAGCTAAAAAGATCCGGATAATTTTGTGCTTCATCAAAAATTATATTTTCTCCTGATGTTTTTAAAAACCCAACCGGATCATTCATTATCAACTGCCGGTGGTCAATTCTTTCAAGATTAAAATACTTATAATGGGCAAATTCTTTTTTCAATAATGTAGTTTTGCCCGATTGACGCGGTCCGGTAATACTTACAATGGGAAATTTAGTAAGCATTCTTTTTATATATGATGTCAGGTTTCGTTTTATATACATGTTTTATGTATTTTTGCATTGTGTTTGCAAATATACATATTTTTTAGGTGTTTGTTAATAAAAACTATAAATATTTCGACATATCACAATAGCATTACAATGTTAGTCTGCATATATTATATTGATATCATAATATATCGATGTTTATTTGGCAAGAGGTTGATCCTGCTTTACAGTATTCGGCAAGAGGTTAGAAACCTTTGCCTCGGAGTACCCTATTCGCCAAGAGGTTAGAAACCTTTGCTTTGGAGTACCTTCCCTTTATATTCGGCAAGAGGTTAAAAACCTTTGCTTTGGAGTACCCTATTCGCCAAGAGGTGAGGACACCTTTGGCTTGGAGGTTGTAATTCAGAGAACATCAATATTTTTCTTACCTGATCCTGTTGAGCTTTTATAAATATTTCCCAACCCGTTATCTATACCAAATAAACTCTAAAATAACGCATATACTCCATTTTAATTATCAAATAATCTCTCCTGCCCATAGTTGTTTAAGGAACTCTTTCCAAGGTAATATTAAAATATTGTTTATTAATCGGGGTTGTGAATCTCTACTAATAACAATAAGTTTATTAACATTATACTCTTCTGAAAATGCTTTCAAACCTTTCAAGTGCCTGGGAATAATATGAACAGATGATTTCACTTCAATACCTACTTCATGTTGTCCCAATACAAAATCAATCTCCAATTGAGAAGCTGTTCTCCAATAACTGATCGGAAAGTCTTTACCTGAATACTTACTATATGCATAGATTTCCATATAAATAAAATGTTCAAATGCTTTTCCAAAAGCATAGCTACCAGGTTCAATATTAAATTGTTTAGATAAGTAATTTGCAACACCTATATCAAAAAAATAAAACTTAGGTGCTCTGATAATTCTCCGCTTAGGTTTATGTTGATATGAGGGTAAAATTCTTCCAAGTAAAGTATCATACAAAATTTGAAAATATTCTTTAATGGTTGGTGCACTCACACCACATTCTGAAGCAATATTTGTATAATTGATCATTTCACCATTTGTAAGTGCCGCTATTTCAAGAAAACGTGAAAAGGAAGAGATATTTCTCAATTTTGCTTCCGCAATTATTTCATCTTGTAAGTAACTACCTATATATGCAGCTAATAATTTTTTATGATTCTTTGATTTATAATGCCTAGGTAACAAACCTCCATTAAGTGCTTTTATTAAGTTAAAATCCGGAATCTCTGCAAATGACAAAGGCAATAACTCAAATCTTAGAGCTCTTCCTCCTAACAAATTTTCTCCCTTTCTAAGTATTTTTCTTGGACTTGAACCACTTAAAATAAATTTTGTATCTGTATTTTCAATTAACCAATGGATTTCATTCAAAAGAGCAGGAATACGTTGTATTTCATCAATTATAACCGGATTCTTAGGTTTTACTGCTAAAACTGCTTCCCTAATAGTCGAGGGAAATCTATATAATTGTTCAAAAACATCTGACAATAATAAATCGTACAGTAAGGAATCCGGATATAAATATTTCAGTAAAGTACTTTTACCTGTTTGTCTTGCTCCCCACAAAAAGAAGCTAAATTCCCTTTCATCCTCTATGTTTAGTTTTCTTATATACATGACATTTGCAAGTTATACTTTAGATTATCATGCAAAAATAATATTTTACTTTTAATTATCATCTATAAATCATAATATTTTTTTTTAAACTCATTTATCATAGTATCAAAAATATTAGTTCCAACCGGGAAAATAGAATACAATTAGGTATCTTTTGAGCCTGAATTTCGTTAAAAATACTCGCTATAGCTAAGGCTATAGCTGTGTTTTTTGCCTCTTTCAGACTCAAAATCTTCTCTAATCTTTCACATCATTTCAACATTTACAAAACACTGGAGAATCTGTAAGTTTGCTGACAAAATGTTTAACATAATTCTTTCTTGCCCACGACTCAGCTATGTTGGCAGTAACAGACCTCGACGACCTACGAATTTGATCAATTAAAGAAAACTTTTCTTCTTTAGGAAATGATTTCGTTATTTCAAAAATATCCATAGAAAGTTTAAATGCTTTTCTATAAACAATTAAGTCTCTAAACCCATTAATTATTGCCATAGTACTATATTTAAACTCACAACTTACATCTCACATCTCACCTCTCACCACTCACTACTCACCTCTCACCACTCACCACTCACCTCTTCACCACATTCTTCATATTCTGCAACACCAACTCCTTAATCCAAGGCACTACCCTACTATGCTAACGCTGAGGATGAAAAGTGAACATAATCTGATCGGTAACCTACCCTCTTTTGCAGCATCGATAATATCCTGAGTGGAATGAAAAACCAGACCTTGCTTTACCCACTTTTTTTGCTGTGGAACATTATCCCTGACACTTGTCTTCCAGCCATCCCAACGGCGACCTGTATCTGTCAAATAAAAAACCGTATCAAAATCAACATCATAATACGGCTCTCCCTATCTCTTTATGCCCAAATCCCAAGAATTACATTTTCTATTTAAATCGGTATTGGTAATCCGGATTCTCTTTCATTATTTTCACGCTTTTAGGGTAGTTTTCGATGAACCAAGTGAGGAAACCGGAAACATCAATTTTTTCCTTAAGCATTTTTTTTCTTCTTTTCTGAAAAACTTCGTGCAAATTACTAAGTTCTAATAGTTCATCCAATTTTTCAAATAATTTATTTGGATCTTCAGGATTGATTCCAAAAGTAAGTTGATATTTGTTTTCCAACTCTTCAAGTACAGAAATTTTTCCCGCAAAACTGGAAAATCTTAAAGAAGGGACTCCTAACATTGCAGCTTCCACACTCATACTTTGACTATCACAAACTAATAATGAAGAAAATGATAACACATTATGCATATCAGTAGGATCAATATGCAATAAATAAGGTTTATATACATCCTGAACCTGTCCTTCTGCCGAAAGAAAAACTTCTAGCCCTTTTTCTTTAAAAGATGTTATCATTCTTTTTAAAGTATCATCTGATATACCTTTAATTCCAATATCATGATGAGCCGTTAATCTTGCTATTCTGATAATAACATATTTCTCTGGAAAATGGTATTTCTTAATTATTGATTCATCGGGTATAAAAACATTCGGATGTAAGTAGGCTAGTTTCATATAGCCTGCATAACCAATCTTTTTATCATTCCATTTCCCAACCTTACATACTACTGGGCATAATAT
>JALVAD010000005.1 GCA_027011385.1 Saprospiraceae bacterium
GATAAAATACTGTATCTTTGTTGCTCAAAATTGGGTGTTTTTAAAAGTTAATGTTTTTTGTTAACACCGTAAAGATATGACTTTTACGCCCAATTTTGTTCTTTTTTCGTGAATTTTTCGGGTTAAGTAAATTTTTGAATATTCCTAATTTTTTTCCCGTTAACATAATTTCGTCTCCACGTGCAGAAAAGCCGTTAGGTGTAGAAAATGTTATTTTAATGCCGTTTTTAGTCAGTATTTTCCAAGGTATTGCTGTTTCAGTCGGGTCAAAACCGTAAGAAGGCAAAGGAATTAGTATTTTTTTGGTTTCCTGCATTTTTAATGGTTAAGTGTTTTGGTTTTAAAAAAATTCCACACTTCTGTGGTCATTTCTATATCGTGATTTTGCTTATTAAAATATTGTTCAAATATACTTGAATATTGTTCTCTTATGCTCGGTGCCGAATGACCGCCACCGTTTATTTTATATAAGATGACTTCTTTTTGATTAGAGCCGTTGGTATAGGTATATTTTTGCACAATACCACCGTCATTAGTGTCTAAATCGGGGAATGTATAAATCACGGGAATCGTATCGGTTTGATTAAAATTTGTCCAATAATTAATAGTTTCGGCTGTGGATAAAACAGTTCCGTGATTAGGATTTGGCGGGTCGCCTATTGTTCCGCCGTTGTAAGGCATATGATTGTCATCGGTTCCGTTCATAAATAAAATTGAAATGGGATTGGTTGGGGAATTGCATCCTGAAACCGCAGGTAAAGCAGCGGCAACCGATGCTATTGCCGCAATTTTGTCGTTTAATTCTATCCCTAATCTTTGAGCCATAAATCCGCCGTTGGAAGTTCCGGAAACATATATTCGATTTTGGTCAATAGGGTATTTTGCTTCAATTATATTTATAAGTTTAGCTATGAAATGAACATCATCGGCATCGGAATTAACATTACAATCTCCACGACAATCATTCCAGGTAGGCTTGTTGTATGCGCCGTTTAACCCTTCGGGATAAACAACGATAAATTTTACATTATCAGCAAGTTCCATCCAGAGTTTGTACGGCGTTTTGTGTCCGCTTTCACCTGTCATATCTTCGATATAAACACCTCCGCCGTGAAGTTCAAAAACTAATGGAACAGGTGATATACCTAAATCTTTGGGAATATAAATTGCATATCTTCGTGAAATTCCGTCAACAGTAATGTTTTTGGTGAACAGTCCATATTCCTTTGTATTATTATCATTAGGTTTACGACAATTTACAAAAAATAGTAATTGTAAGATAACAGTCAAATGAAGCATATATTTTTTTTCGATTTTCTTCATACTTACTTTTTATCCTTTATTTCAAATTGCTGGTAACTTACTTAGATACTGAACAAATCTATAAATTTATTCCTGATTTTCCAAAAAAATGAGGATAAAGTCTAATTGTGCAAAGAACTTTTATTAATTCGTTTTTATACTTTTTTTTCAGGAGGGCTTTTATCGTATGATTTATTCTGAATTGCTATAGGTTATGGCTGAGTAGCGTTGCACAAAGTCTTATTTTAAGGATTATCAATACTATCAAGCGATTAAAAATGAGAGGGTATAATATATAAACACTTTATGAAAAATATTTATACGCATGTTTTCCACCACGTCCAGTGATATGATACTTGACACATAAAAAAACGCTCAAGTAATTAAACTTGAGCGTTTTAATCAAAACACTTAACTAAAACTAATTATTTTTTAATCTTTTGGATAAGCTTCTTCAGGTACTGGCATTGGAGCAGGTACCCCATTAACCATACCATTATTCTTAGAAGCTTCATCATCTATATATCCTTGTATTTCTTCTGTATTATAATGTAACATATGAACCGTTTTAAGTCCTGTGTTTTTCATTCCTTTCTTAATAAAGAAAATTGTCATAGCTAATAATAAAGCCCACCACAATACTAATATAACCTGCTGTACCGCCACACTATCCGAAAACAATTCATATACTTTATATGATTCTGTCAATGATCCATTTTTTCCGGCTAGAACTGTACTGCTTAAGAAATCCTTATGCTCTTTATACATTAATGTAAAAGGTAAATATCCCAACGCAAATCCCATAAATCCAACCATTGTGTTCACATATCCTAAACCTAAACGCATGTATGAACGAATCTCACAACCGATAAGTGTTACAGCTCCTATTCCTAATAATAAACCACCAATAAAACTACCAGCAGTAAGAGAGTACTTAACTCCACCTGAGAAAGCAGGACTTACTCCCATAAATATCCAAGCGATTAAAACAAATCCTAGCATTACTACCCAATGAGTTGCTATACCAATAATTGGTGCATAACTACGCATAAGTGTTCTAGTGATTTTTGGAACTCCCATTTTAGCATATTTTGAATCATTCTTTGCCATATCTGCACCAGTTTCTGCAGAAACTAAAGAACATTCAGTACCAAAACCACTTTTTGCCATTCCTATACCACCAATAATACCCGCAATTAGTGTAATAATTACATAGAACCAACCTTTATGATCAACGGATTTATTAAATGCAACTATTTTACTTGCAGTATCTCCTTTTCCAACTTTAATATGTTCCATACTATCTGCACTAAAGAAACCGTTGTAAACAGCTACAAAAATAAATGTTAGTGAAAATATTAGCGCTATCCAATAAATGACTGATTTTGTCGGCTTATATCCTGCTTTGTAAGTTGCTTGTTCCCCTTTGTCAGATTTTTCAACATATGCCTTCGTTTCTTGATGTTTGAAATAATTGGCCAAGCCTAATTTTGCCATAATAACAAAACCTAATGCTCCTCCTATAGCCATAAAGATAGCAGTGATCAATGAGTGTATATTCATTAATGGCACACCGCCCATAAGGTGATTTAATGTACAACCACCACCTAGTCGAGTACCGTAACTAAATAAAGCACCTCCAAAGAAAGAAACTAATAAGGCTTTCTTAGAATAATAAGCCCAACTACGGCCTTCACGTTCCATTTTTGCTACAAGAAAACCACCTACGATCATCCCAACAATAGGCCAACCAACTCCAGGGATAAATGCTCCTCCAGTTGCAGGTAAAGTTTTCTCTACTCCATCTACAACAATAGTTCCATACTTTCCATATAGTTCAGTTTGAAAATCAAATAGGTGATTGATAAAAACCTCCATACCACGGAACATTTTACCTAAATCAGTTGTAACGGTAATTGGTTTCAAGCTTGGTGTTTTTCCCACACTTGTTTTGCTAATCCAAAGCCCAATCATGTATAAAATCTGAGCAAAACCAACCACAATACCAGCATAAACATAAGACCACTGGCTGTTAAATAATTTTTTAAAAGATATTTTCATAATATAATATTTTATCGCAATTATTAATAATTAAAAAAACTTAATGTTTCTTAGAAGTCTACTTGTAATCTTATAAGACTTGCATTAAGATTATTAGCACTGTCACCACCATTAAAATCTGAAATAACGTAGTTATACATCAATCTTGAATGTGAATTTAAATACCAATTAAATCCTAGAGTAATATTACTAACTTTATCAAATGTTCCTGTAGTTACAACAGATGAATAATCCATTACAGAATAACGAGCCACTAATTCAATTGCTCCTAAGCCTCCATCTTTAATACAGAAATTACTAGTTGGTTTAACTCTTGAATATGCACCTTTTTTAAATGCTCTTTGACCACCTGTTACAAAATATGTTATTGCTCCGTAATAACCATTCACACTATATGTTTCTTCTGTCGTTTTATAGTTAGCTATTTCATATTCTCCTTGAAATGAAAAAGGTCCAAAATTAGTTGCTAATTCGAATCCTATATCATTTTGATTATCAAGGTTAACAAAAGTTGCTCCAGCTTTTCCACCCATGTGATTCTCTGGTCTAAACTTTAAGGTATAATCGGCAGCTTCTTCTGTTCTTGTTCTATTTTCATAGTTAACACCAAGGTGTATTAATTGATTCTTTTCTTTGTTTTGGTAAACTGGACTTGTAAGTCTCGCTACAAAGTGTCCTCCTCTTCCAAGATCTTTTTCTTTGAACCCCTCACTATGTTTTCCATTAAAGGCATATGACATTTGCACACCTAATTTACCATTAAGAATTCCAAAATTGCTATAGTGAATACCAGAGTTCCATCTGAAATTCTGAGTGTTTGTCAACATTGCTCTTTCTAGAAATGGAATATATTTGCTGCTAGTAGCCATGTCTAAACCAGTTGCTTCAGCAACACTACCAAATGCTAAATCACCTCCGATAAAGGGAAGTTTTGTGAATTTAATATATACATCTCTATATCCTATTTTTCCACCTGCAAACTCAAATTGTGCTTTGTATTTGATGTTTTTATAAATCTTTCCTGATGCAGAAAGATATACTCTCCTAAATTCTGAACCACTAAATTTATAATCATCTTCTCCTTCAACAGAGCTTTTTTGATTTAAGAATTCAAAATCATACTGAATTCTACCGTGCATTTTGATATCTGGCTTAACCTTAATACCTTTTTTAACATCTGTTACTTGTGCTTCTTGTGCAAATGATCCACTAACCCCGAATCCTATTAACACAAAACTTAAAATAATTAGTTTTAATC
>JALVAD010000006.1 GCA_027011385.1 Saprospiraceae bacterium
CGTCTATCTCTATGTATTTATAATAAAATCAAATATTTCTTCAACATTTTTAGAATCAAAAACATTCCATTCTCCTTTATTTCTAAACCAAGTCATCTGCCTTTTGGCATATCTTCTAGTATTTTGCTTCAATAAATCTATTGCTTCTTCCCGTGCTAAATTCCCATCAAAATATTTAAACAACTCCTTATAACCCACAGTTTGCAATGCCTTCAAATGTTTAAATCGATACAAATCCCTGGCCTCATATTCCAAACCTTGTTTCAACATATCATCTACCCTATCATTAATTCTTTGGTAAAGGATTTCCCTTGGTGTATCCAATAATATCTTGATAGGTTCAAACTCTCGTTTAGGTTTTATTTTATCCAAAAAGGATGAATATGGCATACCGCTCTGCCTATATACCGACAAAGCCCTTATCATTCTATGAGCATTATTTTTATCAACCGTACTATAATATTTTAAATCTACTTTCTTAAGCTCATTTTGCAAATACTCAATTCCTTTTTCGTGATACTCCTCAATCAATTTAAGTTTCACTTCTTCATCTACATCCGGAAATTTATCCAAACCATACAGTACTGCATTGATATAAAGACCGGTTCCTCCCACCAAAATCGCATATTTATTTTTTTGATAATATTTCTCTAAAAAACCCAAAACTTCTCTCTCGTAAATACCTACATCATATTTTTCTTTTATTGAAACATTACCGATAAAATGATGAGGAATGCCTTGCATTTCTTTCACAGTGGGTTTTGCCGTACCGATAGACATCTCTTTATAAACCTGTCTGCTATCAGCAGAAATAATCTCTGCCCCAAGTTTTTTTGCCAACTCAATCGCTATAGAAGTTTTTCCGGAAGCTGTTGGTCCGGCAATCACAATTAATATTTTTTTATGCTTATCTTTATTCAAATTAATATAATTATTCTATTTTAGCCGAAACTAATAATTGAATCAACTACTACAACGCAAAATTCATTCGAGTGTGACCTAAGTAGTTTGTTGTTTTATTGTCTGCAAGAAAATAGACAACTTTAGCCCCGACTATATTAGTGTATTTGGGACAAGTTTGATGTATTTTCCAGCATACATTAAATTAATTGTAAATATAAATATAAAAACTGAAATACTAAAAATTTATGATTTATAAATTTCTAAAATGGTTTGCAGCATTGGGATTAAAGTTTTATTATAAAAACATTTTTATTCAATACGACCCTGAATTACCGGGGAAATCTCCGGTAATTTACGCTTCCAACCACCCGTCAGGATTTTATGAGTCATTATTATTTGCAACCATATCAAAATACGCCCCAATATTTCTGGTAAGATCTGATTACGTCACAATCAAAGGTCTAATGTGGATATTCAGAATATTGAAACTATTTCCTATTTACAGGCAAAAAGAAGGCTTGAAAAATGTCAGTAAAAACAATGAGGTATTCCTCTCTCTATACAAAGAACTCGAAAACCATACCCCTGTCTGTATATATCCTGAAGGAACAACCAAGTTCAATCACAGGATAAGACCTATAAAAAAAGGGATTTCAAGATTGGCACTCGGAGCAAAAAAATACGGTTTGCAGGATATTCAGATTTTACCAATTGCTTTTAATTATGCTGAGCCTGTCCAATTTAGATCCCATATATTCGTCCTTTCTGGTAGTCCTATTAGTTTATCTGATTTTGTTGATGGAGATTTGGATAACCCAGCTTCTTTAAGAAAATTAACCATTGAAATAGAAGAACAAATGAGAAAGGTTGCTATTGATCTAAAAACACCGGAGCAACATAATTTATTTAAAAAGCTTCAACTTATTATAGTCAATAATGCCATTGCGGCTAGTAATCAAAAACCGTATGTAAGAAATAGCGAGATACCTAAAAAAATAATAAAACTATCAAATCTAATCAAGGATCTAGACGATAAGAGCCTATCTGTTCTCACAAAAAAATCAAATGAGTATTTTGAACAATTGAGCATTATCGAAACAAATGACAAAGCTGTAATAAATAATAAAAATACATTTTTCAATTCTATAAAATTAATCCTAGGCTATCCATTGTACATTATTGGTATAATCGTAAATGCTTTACCCGTTTTGTTTGCTTTAAATATACGAAAAAACAAAATAAAACAATACGAATACAAAGCTGTAGTAACGGTGTTAATCGCTCAATTCTCTTATATTTTATATTTTATCATATTAATATTATTATCTACAATTCTCTTTTCAATAAAAGGATTAATCGTCGTTATTTTCCCCTTTTTAGCGTGGTACGCCTTGAAATATTACGACTTTAAACAAGATTATATCGCTACAAAGAACTTTTATAATTCAACTGAAAAGGGAAAGCTTCAAGAGCTTAGAAAAGAGCTAGAACGCCACATTGGATAAACATTCAAATAAGTTGTGTGGCATAAAATTGAACTTGGAGTATATGAAATTTGTTAGAAATGATTATAAAACGTATTGATTCAAAGCAAAGAGAATTCGAAGGAGTTAATTTTAAAATTTTCACGACACCAAAGACAGATTATTTGTAAAAAAGGAAAACACGATAAAAACAATATGACAAAGTTCCAAACTTATCGTTCACCAAAAATCGTTATAAAACAAAGTTCCAAAGGAGGGAAAGGTTTATTTGCCAAAGAAGATATTTTGCAAGATGAAATTATAGCTATCAAAAACGGACATATTGTTGCAACTGACGAAGCCATGAAACTTGACAAAGAGATAGGCGATTTTAGCCTTCAAATTTCAGAAGACTTTTATATCTGCCCAAAAACAGAAGAAGAAGTTAAAGATATTGTAATCTTCATAAATCATTCTTGCAATCCGAATATAGGAATGGATGGACAAATATCATACGTTGCTATGAGAAATATTCAAAAAGGAGAAGAATTGTGCTTAGACTATGCTATGACATTAACTAATCATTATAAACTGGATTGTAACTGCGGTAGCAATAATTGCAGAAGAATAGTAACAGGAAACGATTGGAAAAACGAAGAGTTACAAAAACGATATAACAAATATTTTTCTTGGTTTATTTATAAGAAAATACATAATTTAGACTGATAAATAAGCAACTACGCCACACTACGAACAGTAAGACTTCATAGCCGCCTAACGTCAAGCTGCACTGCTTATGCGAGACCACTAAATCTTATATATTCTTACTTTTTTCTTTTTCAATCTTGTATTATTTAATCCTGAAATTATAGATTGTGATTTTGACTTTTTGACAGCGACAAATGCACAGTCTTTCTTTAATTCTATCATCCCCAGATCTTCGCTAGCCAAACCACCCTTCTTGATAAACAACCCGGCGATATCTCCTTTTGATATTTTATCTTGCCTACCGCCAGAAATAAAAATAGTATCCCAGATTGAGCTTTCCAAAATATCTTTTTTTCCTAAATTGACAGTTTCAGTTTCTGCTATAAAATCCGGTAAATCTTCCTCTTCCCATTTCAGAACATATGCGATACCATCTTTAAGCATTCTTGCTGTTCTACCATTACGATGCTTAAACTCGTGTGACTTATGAGGTAGATGATAGTGAATAATAAAATCGATTTCAGGAATATCCAACCCTCTTGCCGCAAGATCTGTTGCCAACAATATTCTATTAGTACCATTTCTAAACTTTATCAAAGCTCTCTCTCTGTCTATTTGCTCCATATTTCCGTAAAAATATCCGTGTTCTATCCCTTCATCATCTAAAAAATCACTAATCCTTTTGATTGAATCTTTGAAGTTGCAAAAGACGATTCCTTGTTTTGCACCGATGTGGCGGACTAAATCCGAGAGAGTTTTTAGTTTATCCTTTTCAGGTGAATTGACTATTTTTATTTTCAAGCCAGTTAATTCATCTTCACTATAATCGATAAAAACAGGATTTTTTAATCCAACAAAATCAGGTATCCTTATATTGGGTGTTGCAGAAGTCAATATTTTCTTCTCAACTTTTGGCAATAATGAAACAATCTCCTTCATTTCTTCTTCAAAGCCAATTTCAAGAGATTTATCAAATTCGTCAAGAACCAAGGTAATTATATTTTCAGTAGATATAGATTCGCGACGCAAGTGAGCTGATATCCTACCTGGAGTTCCAACAAGCAACCCAGGTCTAGTTTGTAAGTTTACTTTATCTTTAGAAAAGCTTCTTCCTCCATATACAACTTCAATACGATTACCTGTTCCCATTTCTCTAGCTACTTGTTCTATCTGAATAGCCAATTCCCTGGATGGTACTATCACGATAGCCTGCACTTCTTTTAATGCAGTATCCATTTCAGCCATGAGTGGCAATAAAAATGCTAATGTTTTTCCGGTTCCGGTTGGGGAAGACAAAATAATTTCTTGTTTGGAATGTATCAAAAATTTAGCTTCTTCCTGCATAGGATTTAGCTTAGCGATTTTCAATTTACTTAATATTTCCTCTTGATTTTTTAATTTATTTGACATTTGGACAAAGGTACAAATAAAAAAAACTATCTGCAGAACTTTTACCACAGATAGTTTCACGAATTAACTATTCCAAATTATTAATCAAATTAAACGTTTCTTATGATTTAGATATATTCATTACTATATGTC
>JALVAD010000007.1 GCA_027011385.1 Saprospiraceae bacterium
CTCTTGAATACATTCATAAGAATAGAGAATTTAAGCGAATTTCCAAAAATCTTCTAACAAAATATTATGTCGATTCTAAAGGACAAGAGTGGTATGTGTTTGATAGAAATAAATTATTTGTAAAACCAAGGCAAAGTACTTTGTTTAATTCTTGCATCTATGATCAACATATAACGACTTGTTATAAAGATAATGATAAAATATATTATAGTAAATATCAAGAGACTAGTATCAATGTTTTTGATACTAAAACCTTAAGTGTTAATGTGATATCGTATATTCCTAATAATAATATAGGTTTTAATTGGGTTGGTGATATTTACAATACGCCAAAAAGTGAATTAATAATTCAAGAAAGTAAAGATTTATACACATTAAAAGATGGTAAGATATCATTGTATTTTGATTTGACGACACTTAAAAATCAAAATGTTTTTTTTGATGATGTTATTATGAGCTCAATTATTGATAAAGATAATGAAATTTGGATCGGGCAAAAAAAACGTGGAATCCTAAGAATTAACCAAGATGAATTATCGCATGAATATTATACTGAAAAAGATGGAATGACTAATTCCAGATGGATTAACACATTATTTGAAGATAATAACCAAAGAATTTGGTATGGCTCTGAAAAAAGTTTAGGATTTATTGATAAAAAGGATGATCGTATATATAATATAACAGACTCAACTAAGTCTAATTTATATGTATCTTCAATTTTTCAAAGTGCCGATAGCACCATTTGGGTAGGTGAAGATAAAAGTATTTTAAAAATAAAAATCTTAGATGATAATTCTTATAATATAAAGAATATCACTCCTCCTCTATTAATTGGAAATAGTATCGAAATTAATGCAATTGATACTCTAGGAAATATATGGGGCTCATCATCACTAGGTCTCTTTTATTTTAATACAAGTACTGAAATTTTTAAATTTTGGGATTCTACCTTTGGTTTTAAATCGATATCAAATATTTCATTGTACAATAAGGATTCAATGTATATCGCAACAAGAAATAAGATATTAAAAGGCAGAATTTCTGATTTGTTCTTTGATGAAATAAAAGCGACATTGAATTATACATACTTGAAACTTTTCAATAAAGAGATTAATTATCAAGATAAACCAATGTCACAAGTGAAAGAATTGAATTTTGGTTATAAACAAAACTTTATCACAATAGGATTTGGATTACTTGATGTTTTAAATCCCGAAAGTTTAAATTTTGAATACAAATTAGAAGGTCAAAATAATAGTTGGATACAGCTTGGTAAAAGAAATTATGTGGAGTTTCCTCACCTAAATCCCGGGAATTATCAGCTACAAATAAGACAAATAAACGTTGGTCATAATCCTGTTTACAGCAATGTACTCAAAATTAATATTCAAGCCCCTTTTTGGCAAACGTGGTGGTTTCAGTTAATAATTTTAATGGTAATAGCTCTTGGGTTTTTTGCCTATTTTTCAAGAAAAAATAAAAAAGTAAAATTAGAATTTGAAAAGGAAATTGAATTTCAAAAACAATTAGCCAATGTAGAAATGATGGCATTAAGATCACAAATGAACCCTCATTTTATATTTAATTGTATGAATACCATAAAACTTTTTGTAAAAGAAGACAGGAAAGAAAAAGCCAGTAAATATATAGGAGATTTTGCAAAACTAATGAGAATGGCATTAAACAATTCACGTGTTAATCTTATATCTTTGAGTGATGAATTAGAACATTTGAGGCTATACATTGAAATGGAGAAAATGCGTTTCGAGCAAAGAATAGATAGTGTTATTTCTTTTCCTGAAGGAATGGATTTAAAACAATACCAAGTTCCTCCGATGCTAATTCAACCATTTGTTGAAAATGCAATAAAACATGGGATTTTGCCCTTAAAAAGAAAAGGGAAATTAACCATTAACATAAAAAAAGAAGCAAACTACTTGATATATATTGTCCAGGACAATGGTATTGGTAGAAAAGCTTCAATTCAAAAAAATAAAGGTAATCACTTAACAAAATCACTCGGTATCAATATCACAAATGATAGATTAAAACTTATTAAAACTATATATGGAATGCAAGCATCTATTGATATTATAGACTTAGAAAAAGATGGAATAGCTAAAGGCACTAAAGTTATAGTACGCATTCCTGTTATATTAAGAACCTAAATATTTATTTTTTAGTGGGTCATTACATTTTGTCTCGTATGGGATGACTTTTCTTTTTTTCGGCACAGCCACCCCCTCTTCTTTCCCGCAAAAGCTATGCTCTCCCCCTAATAATTTTTCTTCACTTTGTTACGAAAAATGATAGGGGGATGTAGCAATGCTCCATATCATACTATAAAATTCTTGTATATGATGTCTATCAATCCATCACAAGTCAATAAAATTTAATGCGAAAAATGAAATACACCTAAAACAAAGAAATAAAGCTTTTTTGCGAAACTTCGAAACGACATCTTATACCAAATTAACTTTAAAATGTCGTATAAATATTATAGAATTAATTTTTCAAGATTGAGTTAAAAAACACAGGCATAGCCTAGCTATGGCGAGTATTTTTAACGAAAATATTGGAAAATTAAAATGTAATATATGCGTCATTTTAGTGTTAAATTGGTATTACTGCCAATTTCACAACCAAATCAACCATTCTCACATCGTACTGTGCCATTCTCACAAGCGCTATTGTTTATAATGCATACCCGGCATATCTTTGTATCATAAAATTAAACCCTAAATAATATCCAATATCATGAAAGTAAAACAACTGGTTCTTAAACAAAAAGGAGATATCTGGGAAAAGAGAAATTCAAATCTTAATGAGTTTTTAAATGACAGATTAATTATTCGTACAAATGATTATATCCATATAATAGATATAAGAAAGATATCTTTTATTCAAGCTTCAAGTAATTATAGCAAAATAAATATTATGGGCGAGAAATCAATTCTTTCTTCCAAAACCTTAAAGCATTTTGAAGAAAAATTGATAAATAAAGGATTTCTAAGGATACATAGTAGTTATTTGGTTAATTCAGCATGTATTTCCGGTATTATAAAAAACGGGATTTGGACTATAGCCCTTCAAGACAATACCAAGTTACCTATTTCCAGATCATATAAAGAAAGACTTTTTAATATATTACGCTTAAAATAATTTGGTTTAGGCTAAAAATTTGACCTGAGTAGATACGGTGTTAAAAATCTAATAAATTTTAATAAAATAACTAAAAATTAATATTATGAAAAATGTACAACTATTTTTAATTGCAGTTATTATGATTGCAACTTATACACTTACTGCACAGGTAGGGGTAAATACTGATGGTAGCAGTCCAGACGCTTCGGCAATACTTGACGTAAAAAGCACAGACAAAGGTATGTTGATACCCCGTATGACTATGGCACAAAGAGATGCCATAAGTTCACCGGCAAATGGCTTGTTGATATTTCAAACCGACAATTCATCCGGGTTTTATTATAATAGTGGTACACCCGGTTCAGCGAACTGGGTGAGTTTGTCTGATCCAACAACCAGCTGGAGCATAACCGGCAACGCGGGAACCACATCCGGCACCAACTTTATCGGTACTACTAACGCACAAGATTTTGACATACGCACCAACAACATATTGCGTGCACGCATTACACAAAAAGGGCAAATAGAAATTTTTAATACAGGAAAGTCTGTTTTTATAGGCGAAGATGCCGGAAACGGTGACAATCTTTCAGATAATAGAAATGTTTTTATCGGATATAATACCGGCTCTTCTAACACCACAGGATATGACAATACCGCCAGTGGATACAGAGCATTGTATTCCAACACTTCAGGAAAATACAATACCGCCAGCGGGTACGAGGCATTGTATTCGAATATTGTAGGAAGTGAAAATACTGCAAGTGGGTACGAAGGATTGTATTCTAATACCACAGGAAATTACAATACCGCTAGTGGGTATCAAGCATTGTATAAAAATACCACAGGATATAACAACACAGCCAGTGGTTTGAAGGCTTTGTATAAGAATATTACAGGAAATGATAATACTGCAAATGGGTACACAGCATTGTATAATAACACCACAGGAAATAGCAATATCGCCAATGGAAAAGGAGCATTGCATGATAACACCACGGGTACTTCCAATGTGGCTATTGGTGTAAGCGCACTATATTCAAACACAGCCAGAAGTAATTTGGTAGCGGTAGGTGATTCGGCTTTATATAACAACGGAAATGGCGCTACCAGTTCTTATCAAGGTAGATTTAATACAGCTCTCGGCTCCAAAGCTCTTTATTCGAACACCAAAGGATCTTATAACACCGCCAGTGGTTACGAGGCTTTGAATAAAAATACTGAGGGGAAAAAGAACAGCGTTAGTGGATACAAGGCTTTGTATAAGAATATTACAGGAAATGATAATACTGCAAATGGGTACACAGCATTGTATAATAACACCACAGGAAATAGCAATATCGCCAATGGAAAAGGAGCATTGCATGATAACACCACGGGTACTTCCAATGTGGCTATTGGTAAAAATGCACTGTATAAAAACACAGTCAGAAGTAACTTGGTAGCAGTAGGAGACTCGGCTTTATTCCACAACGGAACGGGCGCTACTCAAAATTATCATGCTATAAACAATACTGCTTTTGGCTCCAAAGCTCTTTATTCTAATACCATAGGAACTAGCAATATCGCTCTCGGTTTTGAAGCTCTTTATTCCAACACGACAGGAAATTATAATACTGCTAGTGGACGTGGGGCTTTGGGGGTAAACACTACAGGAAGTCACAATTGCGCAAATGGAAGCTATGCCATGTATTCCAACACCACAGGGCATTACAATACTGCTAGTGGAAAGGATGCATTGTATTCCAATACCACAGGAAGAGATAATACTGCAAGCGGGAGCGCTGCCTTGTATAATAACACCACAGGAAATAGCAATACCGCCAACGGAAACGGAGCATTGCATGATAACACCACGGGTATTTCTAACGTGGCTATTGGTAAAAATGCACTGTATAAAAACACAGTCAGAAGTAACTTGGTAGCAGTAGGAGACTCGGCTTTATTCCACAACGGAACGGGAGCATATAATACTGCCCTCGGTTCAAAAGCTCTTTATTCCAATACAACAGGATCTTACAATACCGCCAGTGGGTTTCATGCCTTGTATTCCAACACCACAGGAAATAGTAATACCGCCAATGGAAGAGAAGCCTTGAATTCCAATACCACAGGATATTCCAATGTGGCTATTGGTGCAAGATCATTGTATAAAAATACGTCCAAAAGCCATTTAGTAGCGGTAGGAGACTCGGCTTTATTTAACAACGGAATGGGGGCTACTTATTCTCACCAGGCAAGAAAAAATACTGCCTTAGGTTCCAAAGCTCTTTATTCCAACACCACAGGATATCAGAACACCGCCAGTGGGTTTCAGACATTGTATTCCACCACCACAGGGTATCAGAACACCGCCAATGGATACAAAGCATTGAATAAGAACACCACAGGATATAACAATACTGCTAGTGGGGACTTATCATTATATTCCAATATCACAGGATATGCTAATACTGCTAGTGGGTACGTAGCATTGTATTTTAATACCACAGGACATAATAATACCGCTTTCGGAGATTATGCTTTTTATGCTGGAGCAAGTTACTCAAACGCAACAGCTATAGGTTATGATACCCATATCAGTGGAAGTAATCAAGTACGGCTCGGGAATAGTTCTGTAAGTAGCATCGGTGGTTATGCTGACTGGACCAATATTTCGGACAGGCGTTTTAAAACTGATATACAAGAAAATGTGGTGGGCTTGGATTTTATTCAAAAATTACGTCCGGTTACGTATCATCTCGATATGGATGCCATTGCCAATTTTATTAAAACTCCGGATAGTTTACGTCTCTTGGAAAGCGAACGCTTAAAAGCTGCTGAACTGCAAACAGGTTTTATTGCCCAGGAAGTAGAACAAGCAGCCCAAAGTGTAGGCTATGATTTCCACGGTGTAGATACTCCCGATAACGAAAATGATCACTACGGGTTACGCTACGCTGAGTTTGTCGTTCCACTCACCAAAGCTGTGCAAGAGCAACAGGAGATTATAAAACAGCAAGAAACAAAACTGCAACAACAAGAAATAAAGCTGCAAAAACAAGAAAAAAGATTACAAGCCTTAGAAAAAATGCTTTTGAAAAACAAATAGCATAAAAAACTTGATGTTTATAAAAGCGGGATTTCTTTATCAGATTTCCCGCTTTTTTAGTACCATGAGATCATTACATACCATATAATAAAGTTTGATGATTTAATCATGATTATATTGAAAAACATGGTCATGGTATCTATGGTTATGGTATTTTTTGATATAATCTTGCGCAGTGAATTAGGCATTTCTTTTTTTACAGAACGACATCTTATTACCAATTTCACAACCAAACCAACCATTCTCACATCGTACTGTGCCATTCTCACAGGCGCTATTGTTTATAATTCATACCCGGCATATCTTTGCATTATAATCAGGTAAAGGTTGGAGATTTATTTCCGAGTCAATGATCTTTGACCTTTTGCCAAATTTATAAACATAAAAAGCATTGATATGAAAAAGACAATTTATTTTTTATTAATTTTAATTCTACCCGGTTTTAGTTTTGCTCAAAGCTTTGAAAGAAGCTTGATAGGAAGTGCAGGCACTCAATCCACAAAAGGGAATGCGAGTTTGGATTGGTCAATCGGTGAAACTATGGTTGCCGATTTTTCAAATCCAAATGTAAGTCTTTCCCAAGGATTACATCAATGGATAAAAGTATTGACAGCAGTACGAGAATTGCCTGATTGGCATGAGGATGTATCCATTTTTCCAAACCCTTTTGTTGATATAGTCACTTTAAAGTCTAGCAACTTAAGGAATTACACCATAGAACTATATAATGTTTCAGGCAATTTCATCTTAAAACAACAATGGGACGGGGAAGAAAAAAATCTCAATTTGGGAAATTTACACGAAGGGATTTATCTTTTTGTAATAAAAGACATTAAGGGTAAATTCATAGCTCTAAAAGCAATTAAACAAAACATTAACTAAATTAATTTAATCATTTAAATATATTTTTTAATTCATAAAACCTCAGATATGAAAATTTCAAAACTTCAATTCGTAATATTTTTATTTATCAGTACAACAATATTTGCACAGGTTCCAAGCGGATTCAATTACCAAGCTGTTGCGAGAGATAATGATGGCAATGCTATTAACAAGAAAGAGATAAGTGTAAAGTTCTCAATACTTCAAGGTGGTGAAAACGGTACTACTCTTTATATAGAAACCCATAAAGTTACCACATCAGATTTAGGTACATTTTCGGTAGTAATTGGGACAGGAACTGTGAAAGAAGGTGATTTTAGTGGAATTAAATGGAGTCAGGGAGAGATGTTTGTCAAAGTTGATTTTGATCCCAAAGGAGGAGATAATTATGTAGAGATGGGGACACAAAAGCTAAATGCTGTTCCTTATGCAATGTATGCTTTGAACGGGAATAAAGGAGACAAAGGACAAAAAGGAGACAAGGGAGATAAAGGCGATAAAGGAGACAGAGGAGAAAGAGGAAAAGAAGGTCAGCCCGGACCTATTTATGAAGCAGGAGAAGGTATAAATATAATCGAAAACAAAATCAGTGCACACGATGACTCTCCCAGTAATGAACTTCAAAAATTAACTTTATCAGGTACTAAACTATCAATAACTAAAGGAAACTCTGTAACTCTTCCAAGTGGAGGCGGTAGTGGCGCTTCAAAAATAGATGACCTTAGTGATGCAAAGTCAGATGGTTCATCTCTTTTCTTGGGTGATAAAGTTGGTGATAAAGATGATGGTTCAAATAAAAATGTGGGTGTCGGAGCTCTGGTTTTAGGAAATAATACAACCGGAAGCAATAATACGGCAAGTGGTTTTTCTGCTCTTTTCACTAATTCTACAGGTTCAAATAATACTGCTACCGGAAATGGAGCACTTGCCGGGAATAAAACAGGTAATAATAATACGGCAGCAGGTAGTAATGCACTGTATTTTAATTTTAAAGGAAGTAATAATACTGCAATTGGAGAAAGTGCTTTATTTAGAAATCAAGGAGGGAGTAATGGTACAGCAGTTGGATATAAAGCCATGTTTTACAATAATAGTACAGCATTGGAGTTTACCAATACTAATGTGGCAGTTGGATATGAAGCATTACGGGGGTCAGACAATGCACCAAAAAACACCGGAAATCAAAATTTAGCTTTAGGATATCAATCTCTTGTTAATAATCAAGTAGGATCTGATAATATTGCTACCGGTTTCAAGGCTTTATATAATAATGTAAAAGGAAAGGAAAATACAGCAATTGGAAATGGAGCACTGTATAGTAATAATTCCACTAGCAGAGGTACTGCCTTAGGATTTCAAGCTATGTATAACTGGAATAATAGTGAAACAGAAGGAGTTAACTTTAATACCGCAGTAGGTTATAAATCTATGTATAGTTCAGACACAATTGAAAATAACAGCGGAAATTTTAATACTACACTTGGATATGCGACTTTATTCAAAAACTCAAAAGGAGGACAGAATACTGTAATAGGTGTAAAATCAATGTATTCAAATATCACAGGAAATCAAAATACAGCAGTTGGAAATGAGGCATTAAATAAAAATACAAGTGGTGGATATAATATTGCCATCGGAAACAATACGCTTCATGCGAATACAAAAGGTAATTATAATACAGCAATTGGCACAAGTTCACTTGCAAATAATACTATTGGGGGTTATAATACGGCAATTGGAGGAAGTGCTCTTATAGCGAATACTAATGGAAATTATAATACTGTATTAGGAAGCGCTGCGGGTTTTGCCAATAAGACTGGAGATAATAATGTATATATTGGACACAAAGCCGGATTAGTAAACAGTGCGGGAAACGATAATGTCTTTATCGGTGAAAGTGCAGGTATGCTTGAGAAAGGAAGTGGTAAATTGTACATAGAAAATTCAGGCGCTAATAATAAATCTGCCTTGATTTATGGAGATTTTTATAAGGACTCTCTTCGTGTCAATGGTAAACTTACCGTTAGAGATGATGTCGCTTTAGATGGAGAATTAGTAATTGCCGAACAAACCCAAATTAAAAGTGGTAAAGAAGCTAAATTAACAAGTGGGGGATTCTTAACATTAGGAGAGAATTCAGAGAGAAATCTAATTATAGATAATAATGAAATATTGGCAAGAAATAATGGTGAAGGTTCTCCTTTATATTTACAACAAGGAGGAGGTGCAGGTAATACTTTAATCAATAACTTGTACGGTAAAGTGGGTATTGGTTTATCAAGTCCGACTGCAAAATTACATGTAGGTGGAGATGTTAAAGTAAAATCCACATTAGATGTAACAGGTACTATATCAAGTAGTAGCGATATAAAAGCTAAAAAAGATTTTAAATACGATTCTCCTAAAACTTATTATTATCAGATTCATCCTTATGATTGTGTATTAGAAAATGGAAATGAAGGGAAACTGAAAAGAAATTATAGAACTATTTGGCTTCACCATGATTATGATTTGGATGCAAATTGGTATAGCGGGCATGCAATTTCACAAATCAAACTTCCAGAAGGTGCTATTATAAAAAAAATAATATATTATTATAGAATTATTGAGGGGGGAGATGGTGTTGCAAAATTTGGAATATCACTCATGAGGAGAGATATTACTAAACCGGATGATGCTGAGGAATTATCTTTTAAACAGCATAACACGGTAACCGGAGGAGCTTATGAACCAACTTATTTGGCTAATGTTGAAAATATTCGTATAAACAATAAAAAGTATATTTATTTAATAGGTTTTTACTTAGAGGAAATTGCATATTACCTTGAACATACAGATAATGTAGAATTTTTTAATGCTACAATCGAATACACTTTAGATAAAGTATCACAATAATTTATATCAAGTTTGACACTGTCAAGTCACAAGTCACAAAGAAATTTATAAAACAATAAAAATAACACATACGCCCCTAAAATTATTCACACAGAAACAACACAATATTCCAGTGAATCAAATCAAACAACTTTATGTTAAAGAACATTCTACCAATAGGTCTGTCAATAATGTACCATTGAAAGCTTTTGGAATATATCTTGAACAATCTAATGGTGAAGAAATTAAACTTATCGATGAGATGAATAGAGAAACATCTCTTTATTTGGAACAAGAAATAGAAGAATTCATCAAAATTAAAGATAAGGCTATTAAGGGTGAAATTGATAAGACTTAACTATATTCTAATATCCATCAACATCTATATTAATCCGTAGAGTTTTTAGTCCCTCTGATTTTTTTACTTTGTCTTTACAATCTTGAATAAAAGCTTTTACTTGGGGAATATTTAAGCCTGTTTTTTCAAGTTTAATCATTATTCTATACTGATAAAACCCCCTGACTCGTGCTATGCCTGGAATTGCCGGTCCAATGACCCTTTTGAGCAATCTTGATTTTAATAATCTCGCCATATTTTGCGCTCCTTGATAGCATTTGTCAGGTTTTTTGTGCATAACTGTGATTTCTATGATCCTGATAAATGGAGGGTATTTGAATAGATGTCTTTCCTCCAATTCTCTTATCACAAAAGAATCGTAATCTGTATTCTTAACATCGGTCAACATCGGATGTGAGGGGTTGTGAGTTTGTATTATCACAAGCCCTTGTTTTTGTCTCCTTCCTGCTCTACCTCCTACTTGAAGGACAAGTTGAAATGCCCGTTCAATGGCACGAAAATCCGGGAATTGCATTAACCTGTCAATGTCGATTACACCTACCATACCGATATGATCAAAATCCAAACCTTTTGTTATCATCTGTGTACCTACCAAAATATCTATTTTTCGAGCATCAAATTCCGCCATTATCCTCTCGATATCATTCTTTGTCCGGACAGTATCTATGTCCATTCTTCTTACCTTGGCATCAGGAAAAATATTTTTTAATTCATCTTCTATTTTTTCCGTTCCATACCCTAAAAATGATAATCCCGGTTCGCCACAACGGGGACAAATCTCAGGAACTTTTTCTCTGTGACCGCAGTAATGACATTTCAGTTCATTATGAAATTTGTGGTAAGTCATACTGACATCACAGTTTGTGCATTGACTATTCCAGCCGCATTTGCTGCAAATCATCGTAGGAGAATACCCCCTTCTGTTTTGGAAAAGCAGCACTTGCTCATCATTATTAAGTGTGTTTTGTATCATAGATGTAAGAGCGATGCTGTATTTGCTATTATTGGGAAGCAACATCGATTTGTGTCGCATATCAATGATTCTTATCTCCGGCATTGATACATTACCAAATCTTTCTGTTAACCTTACATATCCGTATTTGCCTGTTCTTGTATTGTAATAGCTTTCGAGGGAAGGAGTGGCACTACCAAAAATCACTTTAAGGTCGTTAATTGCACCCAAATAAGCTGCTACATCCCGGGCATTGTATCTTGGAGACGGATTTTGCTGCTTGTAAGAACTATCATGCTCTTCATCGACAATAATAAGTTTCAGGTTTTGAAAAGGTAAAAATATCCCTGATCTAGCTCCAAGTATTATCGGTTTTCCGGTTTTTACAGCATTCCATATTTCAACCCTTTCATTTTGATTCAATTTGCTGTGAAATATATAGACATCCTTTCCAAACACTGCAGCAAGTCTATTAATCAATTGAGTCGTAAGCCCTATTTCCGGTACGAGAAACAATACCTGTCCGCCATCGTCAATTGTCCTTTTTATGTATTCCTGATATATTCTAGTCTTGCCGCTTCCTGTGACACCGTGAAGCAAAACGTGGTTTTTTGTCTTGAAAATTTCATCTATTTCTTCGATTGATTTTTTTTGCCCTAGTGACAAATCCGGTAGAGTAGTTTTATTTTCTGCAAAGGGTATTAGTCTGCTTATAGTCTTTTGATATTCTATAAAAATATCTTTTTCTACTAGTTTTTTTATCACAGATGAATCCACTTGAGCAAGTTCTTTTAAAGCAGCTTTGCTTATTTCTTTTTGGGTATTTTTCAGTTGTACAAAAGCCAATAATGCATTTGTTTGGTGCTTTGACCTCTTTGTTAATTCAAATGCTTCAATCAAATCTTCATCCTCCCTGTGACTATCCGTCAGTTCAACATATTTTATTTTTTTCGGGTTGTAATTCTTTATCATTTCTTCTCTGATATTGACAATTTGTTTGTCCAATAATGAGTGAATGACAGGGTACACTGTCTTCTTATCAAGAATATCCCTGATATCTTTTAGATTGAGGTCGTTTTGTATCCTTAGTGCTTCATAGACCATATATTCTTCATCATTAAGCTCTATATGATTTATTTCTTCTTCGCTCATCAGTCCCAGAATAGTCTCGCTTGACATCTTTAGCCCTGAGGGTAAGGCTACATTCATCACTTGACCTATAGTGCAAATATAATATCCGGCAATCCACTTCCACAAATCAAAATGAGCTTTGTCAATTATCGGTAATTGATCGATTATAGAAATGATATCTTTTGTAGGGTAATCAGGTTGTTTATCGGTAATTTCCACTACCAATCCGGAGTAAAATTTTCGTCTTAAAGGTACTTCTACTCTTATCCCGAATTTAATTTGACTGCTCAGTTCATCAGGAACAGAATACAGATAAGATTTTGGCAATGCCAAAGGAAGAACTATACGTACATATATTGTTTTGGATTGAGCCATACTCTGGCAAAGGTACGAAAAAAATGTATATATGTGATTTCAATGTTAAAGGGAAAGGGGTGCATTTCATAATTTCTAAAATCTCTAATCCTTGTTCGGTGTTCGATATTCGGTGTTGTTTAATAATTAATATCGAATAATGATTAACGATTTTTGATTTTTTATGTAAACTTACTGCTTTTTCATAACAAAGTGAAGTAAAACTACAAGGAGGAGTGTTGAATTCTATAAGTAAAACTGAAATACCCCTATCTTTTAACCCGAATTTTGATTAAATGTGGAATTTTTCCTGCTAAGGTATGCAAAGTACACGCAAAGTTTCGCCAAGGAAATCCATATGCAATTAATAAAAGGATTTAAAGGATTATTTGTTAATAACCATTTATAGAACTTAATAAGGAAAAAGATTGTTTTTTAAGTGTAAGCGTTCGGTAAAGTACAGGTCACAGATTTTGTAAAGACGTTGGGCTAATAGGTAGGAGCTCAAAAAGTTTATTAACTTTATAGTCATTAATTTTATTAAGTACATCAAATAACCAATCGTAAGGGTTTAAGTTATTTATTTTGCAAGTTGCAAAAAAGGAATACATCATGGCATAGCCCATTGCAGCATCGTGACTTCCTGCGAACAAATAATTTTTTCTACCAACCGCTAAAGGTCTAATAGTATTTTCTATCATATTGTTATCAATTTCATAACGTCCATCTTCTATATATCTCATTAGGTTTGGGAATATATTTAAAGTGTAATTAATAGCTACGCCAATTGAACTTTTAGGTAACACCTTTATTCTGTTTTCTTTTAGCCAAGATTCCAATTCTAAGAGTATTGGTAATGCATAAATATTTCTATATCTTTTAAGTGTTTGAACACTGACTTGCTGTTCTTTAGCTTTTCTTTCTATTGCATATAACATTTGTATTAGTGACAGGACATACTCCGCCCTTGCATAATCATTGTCTTTTGCTTTGACAAAGTATCTTCTGGCATGTGCCATACAACCTAATAAAATTATATTTCCTTTTGTTTTTAAATCTCGATAAACTGTATATCCATCCGTTTGTAATGTCCCATTAAAACCATTTAAAAGTTGTTCGGGGACAGATCTGCTGCGCCCCTTATTATATTTAAACAATACTAATCCTTTTATCGGGTTTCGAACTACCCACATATAACCTTGATGCAACTTACCTTTTTTATCTATATCTTGTACTTTTAGTGGTGATTCGTCTATTTGCAAGTATGTAGATTCATTTAAAGTCGCTTTTTTTAATTCTTCGTATAGAGGATGTAATAAGGATGCTGTTTTTGCAAACCAGCCTCCTATAGTAGATGCGCTTATTTTATATCCAAAGCGTTTAAATATTTGCCTTTGTCGATATAAGGGAAGATGATCCACAAACTTTGATACATTGATATGAGCTAAAACACTAGCTCCTGCATTACCTTTGGGTATTGGTAAACTTGGTAAGTCGGCAACTATTATTTTTTCAGTTTCTACATTAATATACTTTGGTCTAATTATTTTGCGAACATAAAGTTTTGATGGTACCATTTCTAATATTTCGGTAATCTCTTCTCCTATCTTCTTATGATTTGACGTAATCCCTTTGGGTTCTATTATTTCCTCTTGTCTTGGTAAATGGGGAGGAAGTGATTTTCGAACCGGTTGTTTTTTTACTTTTTTATTAACCCTTCTGCTATAGCTTATTTCTTCTTTTTCTACTTCGGCATCTTCTACTTGAACATTATCAAATAAACTTAACTGCTTTATTGAATCAAACTCCTTACTTGGTTGGAATCTCTCTCTCTTCTGACCAAATATCAAACGCTTTAATTCAGCTAATTGATTCTTCTGATACTCCAATTCTATTATGAGTTTATCATAATCTGCTTTTGGTATCGTTATGTATTCAACCGGCTGTATCTCTTTGTTTAACATATCGTAAAGATACGAATATCTTTACAGTTATCAAAGAAATTTATAGACTTTTTTATATTTATTTTGAAGTAAATCTTTTAGATTTATTAAGATTAATTATACTTATCCCGTCTATCAACATTATCATTTCTGTATAGCTTAATTCTATTAGACCTCGCTCTATTTCATAATGTGGAAATTTGAATGTGCCCTGTTCCAATCGTTTATAATATAACAAATATCCACTTGCCTGCCATTGCAATATTTTTATCTTATCTCTACGTCTGTTTACAAATAAATATACT
>JALVAD010000008.1 GCA_027011385.1 Saprospiraceae bacterium
CATATATTTTTTTCAATATATAATCTTCAATGAAAGGAATTTCGTTTCCACTACCGATATCATAAAGCTTAAGATCTACATTCTCATCTACACTAAGTCTCAATGCTGCGATTTCATCACCTTCAAGAATAAATCTGCCACCAGCATCACAATGGTATTTTCTGGATATTTTTCCTACAAGTTTTATCTCTTTAACCGAAACAGGAAGTTTATCTGTCAATTCCTTTGGAAGTTCTTCTCGCATCAATTGAATATCAAAACTGCTGGAGCTAGAGAAAGTAGCTCCATATTTTAGGGATTTTGTCGTAAAATACAATGGTTTTTTGTACAATACAATATGTGAATTGTTTTTGGTATTTAGTATAAAACCGAGTTCGTCAAAATTTCTTTTAATTTTAGAAAAGAAAACTGTATTAGTTCCACTTTTTATTTCGTAGACTGAATTTTTACTAATACTTCCTAGTTTTGTTTTATCTATTACTATCTCTTCAATAATAGGGGACTCACTTTCTGACAAATCCCAAGACATATGTGCTCCTTTTGATTGTATGTATGATTTTGGGAAATAGTCAAGCACATAATTGAGTTTTGTATTGGCATCTAGGCTAAAAGGATAACTCCTAACCTCAATCTGAGAATAGCTATTTAAATGCAAAAACAAAAAAAATATAAATATAAGTTTTTTTACAAAGCTCATTGATATTTATTATGGTTACAAAGCTAAATATAAACTGATAAAAAAAGAAATATCTTTATCAAATTTGTTGAAGTTGTACAAATTTAAAATATGTGCCCTCTTTTTTTATAAGTTCTGCCGGACTACCACTTTCAATAATTTTACCTTTTTCAAGCACGATTATTTTATTTACGTCTTGAATAGTTGCCAATCTATGTGCGATAATAATCGAAGTTTTGTTCTCCATCATTTTGTGCAATGCCTGTTGAACTTTCTTTTCAGAGGTTGAGTCCAAAGATGAGGTTGCTTCATCTAAAACTAATATAGGAGCGTTTTTATATACCGCTCTGGCAATTGCAATTCTTTGTTTCTGCCCTCCACTTAATTTTGTGCCTTGATCTCCTATTATCGTAGATTTCGTCTCTTCCATATTTGGAATGAATTCATCCACCAAGGCCGTTTTGATTGCAGCATCTAGTTCTTTTTGATTGATATCTTTATCGGAAAAAGTTATATTTTTAAGCACATTATCATGAAATAAAAGTGCATCTTGTGAAACAATAGCTACAAGATTTCGTAGACATTTTAGTTTTATGTTTTTGATATTGATACCATCTATTAGGATTTCTCCTTTTTGAATATCGTATAGTCTTGAAAGCAAATCTGCTAGTGTCGTTTTTCCTGCTCCGGAAGCTCCGATTAATGCTATCTTTTCACCTTTATTTATTTTAATGTTAATATTTCTAAGGACGTATTCTTCTGCGTCAGGATATTTAAACCAAATATTTTTAAATTCTATAGAGTCTTTAAAATCGAGCAGCTCTACTGCATTTTTTATATCATAAATATCATTTTTCACTTTCATTATCTCTTCAACTCTTTCCAATGCTGCTGCTCCTTTCTGAAAGCTGTAATATGCTGTAGAAAACGCTTTTGCCGGTTCTATAATACTAAAAAAAGCATAAATGAAAGCAAAGAAAACAGTCGCTTTCAATTCTCCATCAAAGACCAAAGTTGCAGAATACCACATTAACAAAGATAGTACAATAACACCAAGAATCTCTGCTAAGGGAGAGCCAATACTTTTTCTCCATAGGAGTCTGGTAAGAGTATCCCTATATTGATCATTAAGTTGATTGAATTTTGATTTGAATAGGGGGGTGGCATTAAAGCTTTTGATTACCTTTATACTTCCCAAAGTTTCTTCCATTATAGATAGTATTTTTCCCAAATAATCTTGCGCTTCAGAAGATTGTTGTTTCATTTTTCTGGATACTCCTCCTATCAGAAAAACGGTCACAGGAAGCAGAACTAAAACAAAAAGTGTAAGCTTTGGGCTCATATAAACCATCAAAATAATTGAGCCTATAATTATAAGTGGAGCTTTGATTAAAGCATCAACACCATTCATGATACTATTTTCTATCTCTTGCATATCCATGCTCATTCTAGACAGTAAATCTCCCTTTTTCTTATCTTTAAAGTATAGTACCGGTAAGTCAATAAGATGTTCATACAATTCTTTTCTAAGATCCCTTATAAATCCATTTCTAGGAGGTGTGATAAAAAACATTCCAAGATATCTGAATATGTTTTTTAATAAGAATGTCAAGAAGAATGCTAATATTACGTATGTCAAGGCTTCTTTTGGGCTTCTACCATCTATCAAATTGGATACTTGATAACTAAAATACTCTTTTATATCAAAATTAGCAGAAAGAATGGGTTTTGTTTTGCTAATTTTTTCAGGATTAAAAAGCAAGTCGAAAAAAGGGATAAATATAGGAATACTGATAACAGTAAATATAGACATAAAAATATTAGAAATCACACTTGCTGCCAGCCAGGATTTATAAGGTTTTAACCTTTTGATAATATACCAAAAGCGCTTCATATGCTAAATTAAATGAATTATGATTCCTCCTTTCCGATATCAAAATCTTCCATAAAGCCAGTGTCGAATTTACCGGAATTGAATCTTTCATCATTCATAAGCTTTTTATGGAAGGGAATTGTCGTTTTAACGCCTTCGATTATATACTCATCCAACGCTCTTTTCATTTTGGTGATAGCTTCTTCACGAGTCCTCGCAGTACAGATCAATTTTGCTATCATTGAATCATAATAAGGTGGTATTATATAACCGGCATATGCATGTGAGTCAATTCTAACCCCTTGACCACTTGGGGCGTGATAAGCTGTAATTTTTCCTGGACTTGGTGAAAATCCTTTGTAGGGATTCTCTGCATTAATTCTGCATTCGATTGAGTGAAGTTTTGGTAAGTGATTATGACCGGTAATCGGTATTCCTGCAGCAATTTTGATTTGCTCTTTTATCAGATCGTATTCTATTACTTGTTCTGTTACTGTATGCTCAACCTGTACACGAGTATTCATTTCCATAAAATAGAAATCTTTGTGTTTATCTACTAAGAACTCAACTGTTCCAAGTCCTTCGTATTTTATGGATTTTCCTGCTTTTACTGCAGCCTCTCCCATTTCTTTTCTGAGCTTTTTAGTTAAGAATGGAGAGGGGCTTTCTTCAACAAGTTTTTGATGTCTTCTTTGTATAGAACAATCCCGTTCGGATAGATGAGCTACATTTCCAAATTGATCTCCAATAATTTGGAATTCAATGTGTCTCGGGTTTTCAATAAATTTCTCAATATACATACCATCATTTGAGAATGCAGCCTTTGCTTCCTGTCTTGCCAAAGACCATTGCTCTTCAAATTCTTCAGGTTTTGTGACGACTCTCATACCTCTTCCTCCACCTCCAGCAGTTGCTTTTAATATTATTGGGTATCCTATTTTTTCAGCTATATCCAAACCTTTTTTAAGATCCTTTAATAGTCCTTCCGAACCGGGAACAACAGGAACGCCTGCTTTTATCATTGTTTCCTTTGCTGTTATTTTATCTCCCATTTTTCTTATCATATCGGGAGTAGGTCCTATAAATTTTATATTGTGTTGTTCACAAACTTCAGCAAAATCAGCATTTTCGGCCATAAATCCATATCCGGGATGAATAGCATCAGCATTTGTGATCTCCGCTGCTGCCATAATTCTGGCAGGGTCAAGGTAGGACTGCGCTGCACTTGGTGGTCCTATACAAACAGCCTCATCCGCAAATCTAACATGCAAACTGTCCTTATCTGCAGTTGAATAAACAGCAACAGTTTTGATGCCTATTTCTTTGCAAGTTCTGATAATTCGCAAAGCGATCTCTCCTCTGTTGGCAATAAGAATTTTTTTGAACATATGATTACTGCTTTTATTATAATTAATGCAATCTATTACTTAAAACTAAAGAAATACTTTATCCTTTGGGATCAACCAAATATAATACTTGATCATATTCTACGGGAGAACCATCATCAACTAAAACATCAACTATTTTACCACTTACTTCCGCTTCGATTTCATTAAAAAGCTTCATTGCTTCAACTATACAAACAACACTATCAGTATTTACTTTATCACCAACTTTTACAAAAGGATCTTTATCAGGACTTGGTGAACGGTAAAATGTACCCACAATCGGCGACTTTATTTCTAATAATCCTTCTCTTGAGTCTTTTTGGTCGGCTGTTTGAGTATTATTTACAGAATTGTTCTGAGTATTTGTACTTTCTTGCTGAACAACCGGAGCTGAAGGAGCAGGTGTTGAACTAGGTGCTGATATTACCACAGGAGCTTGAGTTTGAGGAGAGCCTTTTATGTATTTGTGATATTCTTTAGTCCTTATAGTTAATCTGAAATCTCCATCTTTCATTTTAAATTCAGAAAGGTTGGACTCATTTATTAATTTTATTAGATTTTGAATTTCCTTAGTATTCATAGCAGTAATTTATTATTTATTTTAAGTTTGTTATAGGAGATATTATTTTACTCTTTCCAAATATTCGCCTGTTTCAGTTAATATTTTTACTTTGTCACCAATATTGATAAATAGCGGAACTCTTATTTCTGCGCCTGTTTCAACAGTTGCAGGTTTAAAAGCATTTGTTGCAGTATTTCCTTTTTGTCCAGGCTCGGTATATGTAATTTCTAAAACAATATGTTGGGGCATCTCAGCCAACAAAGCTAATTCTTTCTCGGCATGAAATAATATATCTACATTATCACCCTCCTTCAAAAATTCAGGTCTGGACAACATAGATTCATCTAGCCAAGTTTGTTCATAGGTTTCATTATTCATGAAGTGAAATCCGGTATCATCCTTATATAGATATTGGTATTGTCTTCTTTCTACTCTAACAACATCAATTTTATGCCCAGCTGAAAATGTTACATCTATCACTTTCCCATTTGTGATACTTTTTAACTTAGTTCTAACGAAAGCTGCTCCTTTGCCGGGTTTTACGTGTTGAAATTTTGTGACAACGAAAATATCGTTGTTGTAATTCATGCATAATCCATTGCGGATATCTGAAGTATTTGCCATAATCGCTTTTTTATTTGGGCGCAAAAATAAGGAACTATTACGGATTGTGATAATTTAAGAGTATAAAGTTTCTGAAAAATAATAAATGTGGTAAATCTAACAATTATTAGGTCTTAAAAACTTGATGAGATAATATATTATGATAATATGCAAGATGTAAAAAATAGAAACACAGAGATAAAATAAGAGTTAGAAGTCGGTTTGCTGTGTTGTGATATTTTTTTTGGCATGGATTTTGCTATGTATATAATCAAATTAATCAAATTCATATAAATTACTATTTTGTTTAATATTAAAATTAAAAAAATGAAATTATTAAATTATATCCCGAAGGTTTTACTTATATTGGTAGTATTCAATTCAAATGCTTTTGCTAGTAAAGTAGATAGTCCTTTTGAATCCATCTCATTGACTACAGCAAAGGAAATAGCACAGGCAGAAGGAAAATATGTTTTTATCGATTTTTATGCAGATTGGTGCGTCCCTTGTAAATGGATGGACGAAACAACTTATGCTGATAAGAATGTTGTTGAAACATTAAAGAATGGCTTTGTATCGGTAAAAGTCAATATTGATGATTTTGATGGTTATAGTTTAAAAGAGGAATATAATGTAAGGATTTTACCAACTGTAATTGTACTTGATCAGAAGGGGAGGGTAGTAAAGAGATTTGAAGAGTCAATGGCACCTACTAAACTTAAAGATATTCTTGAAGGAATAGCCGGAGAAAATCCTAATACAGGTATTAACCACGATACCAATATCTCACCAAAAGACATAAAGAGCAATGATAATAGAAACTTTAATAATGGAAGTGATCTAAAGAATGATAATAGAACTTTAGATGAAACTGTAATTGTTAAAACCAACAAATCGTTTCGCGTACAAGTCGGTGTTTACACCGACTACGCGAATACGATTAATTTAGTAGATAATATCAATGCAAAATTGGATGAACCTGTTGTAGTTTTGAATGGATATCTCAATAATAAAACTGTCTATAAAGTATATGTTGGGGATTATGAAAGTATTGAGAAGGCTAGAATTCTTAAAGACAGTATAAAGTCTAAACTTGGACTGAATGGCTTTATAAAAGTATTTGAATAAATATAATGTTTTGTGTAAGAAAAAGCCCCGGTGAATCAAATGATTTCCGGGGTTTTCTATTTAATGCTTATCCAAAATTATTTTTATACCAATATTGATATTTCTTCCTATCTCATAATATCCAAGACCTTTAAGAGTCGAAATATGATCAATATATGTCGTATTGAATAAATTGTTTATTTTTGCGCTGATTTTAATCTTTTGCCTGTTAAAAGCTAATGTCTGTACAGCACTGAGGTTGTAAATATTATAAGCAGGAGTATTTGACTCGGCAATATGATGATTGTTTTTAACAAATGCATAGATACTTTCAATTTCAAAAGAAAAATCTTTCAATTGTTTTTTATCAAATGATTTTGAAAAAGAGATATTTCCTCTCAATTTATTTTGTGGTATTAATGGAAGATAGCTGTCGTTGTTTTTTTTTGCAACTAAATAATTATAGGCAAAACTAAAATTCATCCAAGAAGCAGGGAAAAAGCCAAAATTGGTTTCAAATCCATATAATTTAGCATTGTCTTGCAAATATTTGAAAACAGGCAATCCATGAATTGATGTTTCATCAGTAGGTGAAAGGTAGATATACTTATTTATGTAATTGTAAAATCCGGAAAATTCTAAAACTGTTTTTGTATTGTGAATATGTAAGCTTAAATCACCTTCAATATTTCTCTGGGGGGCAAGATTTGGATTACCCAATTCGTATCTGGCTCCATGTCCTCCTTCTTGGGATAATTCTGCAATGCTAGGTGTTCTAAAACCGGAAGCAATATTGGATCTGATCAATACCTTATGTGATAAAATTCCTGTTAATCCCATGGAAAAACTAAGGTTTTGAAAGTTCTTATTGATATCTTGATGCACATGCTCTTGCTTTTTAATATTTATATGCCTAAAATCATATCTGATTCCAATTTGAGTATGCAGTTTTTTCATAAAATTGAGTTGAACTAAGCCCATTCCTGCTAAATCATAAATGCTAAAATCAGGTAGAACGTGCTCCGGGGCATTACTGTTTTTATTGTTTTGATTCAGTCCTTGGAAAGCAAAAATCATTTTATGATCGCCAAAGGGTTTGGATGTTTTTAATTCATAAGTCCAGGTATTTAAAAGCATATCGACTGTTTTGAACTCTTCACTAATATCCGGAGTCTCAAATAGCTTTCTGTTGTTTGTTTGGTAATTTATATTCAATTCATTTCTGATTTTGCCTAAATAAAGTACGTTTTTTGTCGAAATCAAAATATTTGATAAATCTTGATACCAATAATTATTTGTTCTGTCATTACCTGAAAATAGTTTAAATGCAGGCGGTACTGATAAACCAAGTTTCATTAGATTGTAATCAACAAATAGTTTTGAAACAAGATTTTTAGCATTGAAACCTGTAAAAATCTTAAAACTTTTAGCATTAAATCTTGAGTTAGGTACTATTTTCCCGTTTCCATCAATGTAATCCTTATGGCTTTTGATACCTGCACGCAGACCGAAAAAGTAATTTCCGGGTGTAGATTTCACACCGACATTTGTCACTAAGCCTTGGGTATTGGAATTGTAATTCATATTTACATCGGTTTTGATTGTACTTTTTGGAGCAGGACTTTCTTTTATCATATTAAGTGCTCCCCCTACGGCATTAGAGCCGAATAATAGTGATGCAGGACCTTTTACTACTTCTATTCTTTCAACACCAAATTCATCTATCAGATATGGATGATTGACTGAAAATTGAAAATTTTGCATTTTTACACCATTGTTCAGGACAAGTATGTTACTGGTGGAAAGTCCACGTATTATAGGAGTTGCAATACCATT
Organism: Saprospiraceae bacterium; assembly: GCA_027011385.1. Taxonomy (GTDB): domain Bacteria; phylum Bacteroidota; class Bacteroidia; order Chitinophagales; family Saprospiraceae; genus JADJGA01. Next base: position 8,046 of record JALVAD010000008.1, read on the forward strand.
ACCTTTACTTACTGCATCAATGCCAGGTATCCTTGACAAATCCTTAATCAACGAAATTCCTCCAAATCCCTCTATATCTTTTTTATTAATAGTCTCTATTTTTATCGCTGTTTCATCTTGAGTAGAATATGTTCCTGCTGTGATCACTACTTGATTAAGGCAAATAGGAGACTTTGGATTTAAACTTATATTCAATTGGAGTATATTGTTTTTTTCTGATAAATTTTTTATTAAATCAAAATAACCAATATAAGAAAATTTCACATCGTATTTTCCATTCGGAATGTTTTCTAAAGTATAATTACCGTTCAAATCCGATATGACTCCTATATTTAACTCTGGGATAAATATAGAAGCATTGGGCAAAGTCTGGTGTGTTTTTGAATCACTAATTGTTCCTGTTATCTTGAATTGTGAATAATTTTTTGTTATAAATCCCGCTAATATTAGCAAGAGTAATATTATTTTTTTCATTTTTATTTTTTTTACATATAAGCTGTCTGCTATGTGGTTAGTTAAAGCAGAAATGAGAATGTTTTTTTATGCTAATGAATTATATCTTTCTGCATATAGAATCGCTGTGGGGTTGACTTATCGAAGGCTTGTAAAGTGTGCCAAATCGAATCAAACTAATGAGCTCTATATTGAAAATTGTGTTTAGTATCCACTGGAAAACTGGTAATTATAAAAACTAAAATAATAAGAATCAATTCCAAATTTGATATGTTTTTCTTGAAGATACTATTTAGGCTTAGCTATGAATATTGCGAGCTAAGCAACAAGTTCTATAATATTTGGAGGAGCCCTTAGTAAATAAAAGGAGGTGAGATTTTCTTTGATAAAAGATATCTCTAAGGGATGAAAGTCACTACTCCAAATAGTTTTTGGCTTATAAACTCTGAGAGATTCTTGATTCTCAAATGAGAAGTATTTGAAATCATGAATTAAACATATAGAAAAATTAGTACTCTTAATACTATTTCCTTGCTTCGCTAAATTGTGATTATCAGAGTCAGTATGGAAAAAAGAATTGTGTATTCCAATTGTGAAAATTGGAAAAAGGAAAATTACAAGTAAAAAACTTGCAGATATTTTATACCATTTTCTTGCCATCATACCGTTAACGAATACAAAATAATAATAGTATACTCAAACCATTTAGTTTTTCGGGAATATTGGCAAATTTATTTTTTCAATATCGAGGCAAAATCAATAGGAATAGCCAATGCTATTGCTATTGATTTTAACGAAAATAGTGAGAAAAAGAAAGAGAGAAAAACCTGAAAAGCTATTTGGTTTGAGTATATCATGAATTAAATGTATTTACTTCTTCTTCACCACCTACTATTAGTAATCTGTCTCCATAGCTGAATTTATATTCAGGGTGGGGGACAAAAACCTTATCTGTTTCATTGGTTTTTTCGTCGTATTGTTGTTTGATTAGAATGACTTCAATACCGTATTTATGCCTTAAATCAATTTGACTAAGAGTTTTGTTTACATATTTTCCTGGAACTTCAACTTCACAAAGAATCTGACCGTCCATCATTTGTATTTGTTTGAATTTATTTGTAGATCCTAAGTATCCTGACACAGATCTAAGCATATCTTTTTTAATCATTTCCCTATTAAAAGCATATATTACCTGTGTTTTTGATATATAACCTACAACTATTTTTGTCTTTTCATTTTCGACAATCGGTATCTCATCAAGGATTAAATCATTTAATATTAATCCTACAAGATCGAGGGTGTCTTCCGGAGTGAAAAATATTTTATCTTTAACAATAAGGTCTTTAGCTGTTAATTGATTTGAACCGGCATTTTGTTCCGCATCTAATTTCCTTAATTTGTAAGGAGATAGGATTCCTAGTAAAGAGTCATCTTCATCGACAACAAAATAATTCAAATGGAAAGTTTCTTTTGTTAATTTGACCAGTTCTTTAAACGGAGTATTAGCATATACCTTGATAAAATCATTTTTCATTATCTCACCAATCTTTAATTGACTCAGTACATTAGGTTCATATTCTTTTTTTAGTTTTAATCCTCTTCGTACTAATTTAAGTGTATAAATTGATTCTTTTTTCCATTGCATTTTGATAACAACACTTAATATTATCGCAACCATTAAGGGCAATATTATTCTGTAGTCATTTGTTAATTCAAACAAGATTAAAATTGAAGTAATAGGTGCGTGCATTGTTGCAGCTGCAACTGCACCCATACCAACCAAAGCATAAGCTCCCGGTGTTGCAGACAATCCCGGGGCAACAATATTGGTTACCGTACCTACGAAACCTCCTAAACTAGCACCTAAAAACAATGATGGAGCAAAAATACCACCTGATCCTCCAGATCCGATAGTAATAGAAGTTGCTGCAATTTTTAAAAATACCAATAATAATAGAAAAGACCAACTGAGCTTGCTGGCTAGAGCCAAGTCCATCGTTTCATATCCTACGCCAAAAATATGAGGAAAGAAAATGCCTATACCCCCTATTATAAGTCCTCCAATTGCGGGCTTTATCCATTCGGGTATTGGGATTGCTTCAAATATATCTTCTGCTTTATAAACAATATTAGTAAACGAAAGAGCCACGATTGCAGAAAGAATTCCCAGAATTGTATATGGAATGAATTCGTAAATACTTACCAACTCATATTTTGGTACAATAAAAGCAGGGTAATTACCCAGATAATATCTTGAAATAACGGTTGAAGTTACTGAAGCAATGACTATGGGGCTAAATTGTCTGATTGCAAAATCTCCCAATAAAATCTCCAATGCAAAAATAGATCCAGCTAAAGGAGCATTAAACGTTCCTGCTATTCCTGCAGCAGCACCACAAGCGACGAGCGTCCTTAACTGTGAGCCTCGGACTCGTATTATCTGTCCAAGAGACGAACCCGCAGCTGAACCAATCTGGACAATCGGACCCTCACGACCTACAGATCCTCCTGTACCGATGGATACGGCTGAAGCTATAATCTTGGCAAGCACAACTCTCGGTCTGATTACTCCACCTTTCAGTATTATGGCTTCCATTACTTCGGGGACACCGTGTCCTTTTGCTTCTCTGGCAAAGAAATAAATGATTGGACCTACAATCAGACCACCTACAGCAGGAACAATAAGTTTTACGTACCATGGTAAACTTTCGATATACGTGATATTTACATGCCAAGAGCTAAAGAAAATAGATTCAAAAAGTTTAATTAAATATCTAAATACGATAGCTCCATAACCACCGATAATACCTATTATAATTGCCACGACAATCATAAAAGTGTGCTCTGTTCTCTTGAATTTTGCAAGTAGTTTCAGTAGTTTTCTAAAATAGCCTATGTGCCCTATATCCATAATAGTTAAGTTTTTATGTAGAAAATACTATGTGAGTTTATCTAAATAAGACTATATCAATTTCTAAGAAATAATAATGATATTATAATGTATAGAACAATTGCTAATGGCATAAAGGGCATTTGGGTTACAACCCACAGGACTAATGCAACTAGCATAATAATCATCACTATCGTTTGAATTAATTGAATTTTTTTATTTTTTACTTTTTTATTTGCTATAAAATTAAAAGGAGAAACCATAAGAAACGCAAAAATAAAAGGAAGGCTTATCCAAATATATTGATGCTGGGAATAATTGAAAATTGTATTAGCATATTTTTCATAAACCAGAAATGAAAAAAATAGACCTACTGAGGGGATTGGCATTCCTTTGAAATTGCTTTTAGTTTCAGTATCTATATTGAATTTAGCTAATCGCAATGCACCAAATATAGCTAGTGTCGTTGTCGCAATTATGCTAATCATTACCGGTGATGCATATAATACATGATGATAATATAAATAGGCAGGTGCAACACCAAAAGTTATTACATCTGCTAATGAATCGAGTTCTGCTCCAAAAGCTGATGTTGCATTTAGTTTTCTGGCAACAGCTCCATCAAATACATCAAAAATAGATCCAACTAAAATAATTATAGGACTTATCAAAGGGTCGTTAAGCAAAATAGCAACAAAACCCGAAGCTAAATTTACTGCTGTTATTGATGAAGGTATATAATTTTTAATATTCATGGTGCAAAGATACCAAAGCATTTTTGTTTTAAGTAATTATAAAAATTTATTTTTTTTTTGTTTTTTCGCAGAAAAAAAAACAGTTTTCTTGCAAGCACTATTTAATCCATTTGAATGTATTGATAAGATGTTCAACATCTTTATCAATAAAATCTTGTATTATCCTCATCGAATCTACATTTACTTTATTGTTGAAATATAGGGAGCCTCTGATGAAATTAGATGTGGTGTCTGTTAAAAGAAACTGAGTTTGGGATGCAACATTACCTTTTACCCTAAATAGAATCCCCGTCGTATTAAACTTGTTCTTGATACGAATCTCCTGTCTGCTACTTGCTTTAATATCATGTGCTGCTGTGAGCTCAAAAGAGTTGACGATATATTTATCAAAATCTTTTTTATTTTTGATCGGGTAATATGTAAGGTATATTTGACCATGATATTGGGGTATGATGATATTATACCAACAATCATTTGGTGTTTCTCCCTTTAAGAATTTTGTTTCCTTTTTGATTTCTGCATAAGAGGGATATTCAAATTGGAAATTACATTTATTAGAAGTAAATGTTTTATATGTTTTTTTGGGGAAATCAACTCGGGGATAGGTTCTAGGCTTTGGCATTCCCGTATTTTCTTCATTGTTGCATGATAAAATCAAAGAAAAGAAGGGCAGTAAAAATAATAAACTATAGACTTTCTTCATCGCTTTCATTTATTTTAACAAGTATTTTCTCGATTCTTCTGTCTGTGACACTATCTACAATAAAACTGAATTTTCCTAGTTTGAATTCAAATCCTTTTTCGGGTATTTCACCTGCTATTTCAAGTATTAGTCCTGCAAGGGAGTCAGAATCACCTTTGATATCATCAAAGATATCAATGTCCTCATTGAAATTTTTCACAAAGTCTATTAAAGATGTTTTTCCTTCAAAAATATATTCTTTGTCATTGATTTTTTCAGATTCGTTTTCTTGTTCTTCATCAAACTCATCGAAAATTTCGCCTAATATTTCTTCCATGATATCCTCCATAGTAATCAAACCAGCATTGCCACCATATTCATCTACCACTATAGCCATATGTAGTTTGAGTTTTTGAAATTCTTTAAGTAAATCATTGATTTTTTTTGATTCGGGAATATAATGTATATTTTTCCTAATTAAATTCTGCCACTTGAAGTTTTTGTCTTTGTCCAGATGTGAAATTAAATCTTTTGCATAGAGAATTCCTTCCAATTCATCAAATTCCTCTTTGTAAATAGGGATTCTTGAAAAACCTGATTCTTTGATTTTTTCTAGTACGAGGTCATATGTTGTCTCAACATCAATAGCAAACACGTCATTTCTCGGTTTCATGATTTGTTTTACACTGACTTCGCTAAATTTGATTATACTTTTTAGTAGATCGAATTCTTGCTCTTCGGGTTTCATAGTATAATCCAACGCATCTTCAATATCGTCTTTACTTGAATTTCCAGTTTGTCTTTTGTTTTTGCTGAGTTTGTCTTCAAATAAACTTGTACCTCTTACCAAAATATTACTGAATGGACTAAAAAGAGCCATTAGTACTTTTAATGGTGATGACATTGTCTTAGCAAGTTTAAGGTTATTTACATTAGCATAAATTTTTGGCATAATCTCACCAAGTAAGACTAATATAGTTGTAACCCCAACAACAGCGATACCAAAATTGATTGCTTTAGATAAAGTTTCAATACTAAAGGAGTTAAAGATATACCATTTATGAATGGCTTTTGCCCATAGGGTTAAGAGATCATGATTTAATGTTTTTGATAAAATGAAATCGGAAACTAATACAATAGCAATATTTACAAAATTATTACTTATAAGAATGGTAGCTAATAATTTTCTTGGCTGCTTTTTTAAAGATAAAATTCTTTGGTTTACAGAGGATAAATTATTCTCTAACTCGTGAAGTTGATCCGGAGTTAAAGAAAAATATGCAATTTCAGAACCTGAAATCATCGCTGAAGATATGATGAGAATAATCAAAGCAAATATCGCTAAGAACAAACTCACATTCATCGTGCTAAGAAAAACCAAGAGCAACATTGAAAAGCTACTCGGAGGTTCAAGGTCTACATCCATCAATATATTATTTAGTTAAAAAGTTTTCTAGAATGGTAAATCATCTACAGGATTTTCATCGTTATTTTCAGACGTATTATCTTGCTTAGAACTGTCCTTTGGTAAAGATGCTTCATCATTGTCTCTTCTATTGCCAATTGATTTATACGACAATCCTATGATCTCCGTTGTATAATGATCATTTCCATTTGCGTCTTGCCATTTTCGAGTTCTTATTTTTCCTTCAACAAAAATCGTATTACCTTTATGGAGATATTTTTCTGCTCTTTCAGCTGTTTTCCCTCTAAGTACTATATTATGCCAATCGGTGATCGTTTGCCATTCTCCGTTTTTGTCCATATAATTTTCGTTAGTTGCAAGGGGGAATCTCGCGATAACGCCACCATTGTCAAAACGCTTAAGTTCGGGGTCTTTACCCAAGTTGCCGATTAGAAATACTTTATTAATCATATATTATTATTTTCGAGTACAAAATTGCGTAAGTTTTTATTAAATTCCAAATAATAATGGTTTAATTATAAATCAAAGTTATTAATCATAAAAATATTTTTTTGATAAAAAAGTGTTAAAAATTTTCATATTAAAAATATTTATAATATATTTGCCCTTAAGTTTGGGTCTCTTTTGAAAGATTCAGCTTTTTTAA
>JALVAD010000009.1 GCA_027011385.1 Saprospiraceae bacterium
ATATATTATCTCTTATAGAGTCGATAAGATTTTGTGCTACCTCAGGTCTTTGAAGTTTGTTTTTTATGGTAGTTCTGAGGTTTCGTTCTTCGTTTAGGATTTTTGCAAGGAGAGGATTTTTATAAACATCTTGGATAAAGTTTTTTGATTCATTAGTGCTCAGAGCATTGTCAAGATATCTGTGAACATTCTTTAGGAAATCTGTTGTGTTGTTTTTCTTGTTCATAATGCAGATTTTTTACTTGTTTCTATTTGATAAATGAATTGTTTTTCATTTAAAACTTACACATAATTTAATTTTCTAAAACTATTCTTCTTCTTTACCGGATCTATAATCCTTGTATCCCAATGAAAAAGCATATTTTTTTAATAAATCTTTCAAAGTATTTCGAGCCCTAAAAAGCCTTGATCTTACGGTTCCGATAGGAACACCGATTATTTTAGATATTTCCTTATACGAAAAATCTTCAATATCGGCTAACAAAATAACTGTTCTAAACTCAGGAGGCAATGAATTAATGGCTTTCGTAATCTCATCACCCATCATTTCTTCTATCGACTCCTCTTTTAGATTCAAATACTTATTATCAGTTACATCGTCACTCTTGTGATAATTAATCACGTCCTCAAAATCAACTCTATCAGGTTGCTTACTCTTTTTTCTGTAATCGTTTATATAAGCATTCTTCAGTATTCTAAACAACCAAGCCTTTGCATTAGTTCCCTTATCAAACTTTTCTGCAAATCTAAATGCTTTCATATATGTTTCCTGTACAAGGTCATTTGCATCATTATCATTGTAAGTGAGGTAATAAGCAAATGTCTTTAAAGCCTCAACATGAGGAAGAAATTCTTTCTCAAAAATTTCAATTTTTTCTTCTCTTGTTAATTTTTCTTTTTCTTCCGACATGTATATTTAGAATTCTACTGTTTATAATACAAAGATAATTAAATTTCAAGTATTTTTATTGTTCAAATAAGATTTAGTTTTATATTAGCAGATAAATTAAGAATTTGAAGAGTTTTTTTTATAAACGCAGATTTGATATAATAGAAAAACCAATACTTAAAATAGATATATGGGTAAAGAAAAAGTGAAGCATATTGCTATAGCAGGAAATATTGGAGCCGGAAAAACTACTCTGACCGGTCTGCTTGGGAAAAATTACAATTGGAAAGTTTTGTATGAGGATACTACAGTTAATCCTTACCTTGAGGACTTCTATGCTGATATGTCGCGGTGGTCATTCAATTTGCAGATATATTTTTTAAATAGCAGATTTCAGCAAGTGAATGAAATTAGAGAGGGTAATCAAACGGTTGTCCAAGATAGAACTATATACGAGGATGCTAAAATATTTGCTCCCAATCTATACGAGATGAATTTTATGAAAAAGAGAGATTTTGATAATTATATATCTCTTTTTGAATTGATGTCAAAATTCGTTCAACCTCCTGATTTGCTTATTTACTTAAAGGCCGATGTTGCTACTTTGGTAGATCATATTCAGGCAAGAGGTAGAGCTTATGAAGGTAAAATCAATCTTGATTACTTAAAAAAACTCAATGAAAAGTACAATCAATGGATAGATGGTTATGATATTGGTAATCTATTGATCATAGATATAAAAGGCAAAGATTTTTTAAATAATAAAGAGCATCTTGGTGAAGTGATTGAGAAAATAGACGCTACACTATTTGGCCTTTTTCCTATTGAATAAACTCTGCTGTAATGTTTGAAATAAATAGTCAAGGGAAAAAGTTGGTTTTAGACATACCGGTAGTGATGGGGATTCTCAATGTGACACCGGATTCATTTTACGATGGAGCCCGTTATAATTCTATCTCCAAATCTTTGGATAGAGTTGAACAAATGATTGAGGAAGGTGCTTCCATTATCGATATTGGTGGGATGTCATCGAGACCGGGAGCTGATTTTATATCGGTTGAAGAAGAGAAAAAACGCGTGATTCCCATACTAAAAGAAATAAGAAATACATTTCCTGAAGTTTTTATCTCAGTAGATACTTTTAGAGCCGAAATTGCCGATATGTCATTGGCAGAGGGAGCGGATATTATCAATGATATAAGTGCGGGAGAACTTGATGAAGGAATTTTGACTGTGGTAGCTAAATACAAATCACCTTATATATTTATGCATATGAAAGGAATTCCAAAGAATATGCAAAATGATCCACGGTACAATAATGTTGTTGCTGATGTGCTGAAATATTTATTGCAAAAATTAAGAAAATTCAAATCTTTAGGAATAGAGCAGTTGATTGCCGATCCGGGTTTTGGATTTGGTAAAACAATTGAAGATAATTTTAATTTGCTGAAAAACCTTGACGTGTTTAAGATATTGGGAATACCGGTATTAGCCGGGGTTTCGCGAAAATCAATGTTGTACAAAACTTTGGGTATAACTCCGGAGAGTAGTCTCAATGCTACTACGGTTGCCAATACGATTGCCCTAATGAATGGAGCGAATATCCTCCGGGTTCATGACGTAAAGGAAGCTGTTGAAGCGATTAAGTTGATGAACAATTAAGCTAATAGATTTTGGCCTACAAGAACGTGTTCTCCTTTTGAGATATTTATTTTATCCAAAATATCAGTCTCTGTTAATAAAATCACAGTTGAACCCAGTTCAAAAGCTCCTAATTCATCACCTTTTCTGAAATTGAAAATGATATTTTCTTCATCAATTGATTTTGTTATCATTTTTGTGCCAAAATTCAAGACTATTTTTCCCACTACTAAGGCTCCTACCAACACCATTGCAAATTTGCCAAATTCACTATTTCCATATAGGACTATCTTTCTATTATCGCAAAAAAGAGTATCGTATTTATCAACATTTTTTGGTTTTACGGAGTATAGATCTCCTGAAATATATATGATTTTTTCGATTTGCATATCAAAGGGAGCATGGAACCGGTGGTAGTCAGCGGGAGAAAGGTAGAAAATAGCAAAGCTTTTAAAATTTATATTTAAGATTTTCTTCAAAAAAGCAGATAATTTGCAAGCCATTCCTTTTACTTCGATAATCATATCACTACTGACCTTGCCAAAATCAGTAATAATACTGTCTGCCGGAGAGAGTAATTTGCCTTGAAATTGCCTTGCATTTGGCTTTAATTTTCGGGTAAAAAAATCAACAAAAGAATCAAAATCTCCTATTTTTCTTTCAAACTGATCCATGTCAATATGATAATACTTAACATATTTTTTTAGAACCGGATTAAGCATCCATTTGGGGATTTTTTTAGATGCAAAAAATCCCATAAATGCTGAAAAAGTCTGTGGTCCGAAAATATTACGTATTCCCCAAGATCTGATTATACTTTCAAACATTATAATTATTTATTAAATCTATCGAAAAGGAAACCGTATTTCAAGGATTTTAACAGTAGTATTGCCGCAAGGAGTAAGTTTACTAAATAAAAAGTTTGCGGTAGTATTGCAAATCCCAATAATACAATCAAAATCATTACACTTATGATTTTGAAAATCATTTTCTTTCTTTCTTCCTTTAAAAAGAATGTCAAGATGAACAATGGGTTTAGCCATAGCAAATTGAGATTCCATTTAGTCACAACATAATCGGTAAACAGCATTGTGAAGAGCAAAAACAAAGAGAATAATGAAGCGAGGATAAACCATAACCGGTCATAAATCTTGAAATAGTTTTTGGATTTAATATACGAAAATGCAAATAGTAAAATTTCAATAATGAATAGAATACTGATCGGGAATATCGGTTTTTGTGTTAAGCTATTTGTAATAGTCATATCGGGAAAATCGTAAATTACCTTATGATTTTTAAAAAAAGGTTTTTCTCCCCCTCTATTTACGATTTTTGCTTTTTGGAGATTATCAACCATATACACCGGAACAAAGAATATTTCTTCGAGCTCAAGTTTCTTGTCGTTATTGGTTCCTGCGATAAGTTGTATTAAAAAATTTGTCCATGGGAATAATTGAAACTTGTCATCACAAATATCCCTATAAGTAATATCATTTTGCGTATCCTCATAAACAATTTTACCTACAATACTTTTTTTAATTGCATTCATGGTAAATGTCGCACAATTTCTCAAATAAAACTCATAATTGTAGTATCGATTTTCATTTTTTGCATTTTGCTCCAAAAGATTGTACAATCGACGTTTTTCCAAGATATTGAGATTTAATTCATATAAATCTACATCTCTTTCAGCTCTTTTGTAAGTCTTCAATTCTTGTTGGAAAGTTTGGTGAGTATCCAGAAAAAATGTCAAATTTCCAGTAACCAATTTGAGCATAAAATTACCACCATATGCTGCCCCCCCGTAATTATATACCTTATCAATACCATTTGGTTTGTCTTCAATCCATATCGCAACATGTCCCCAGATAGAAGCAAAATCTTTGTAATATGGTCCGACTGTCATCAAATAAACCTTTGACTCATTCGATAGTTTTTTTGCTTGAGCACCGCTTAATAACACAAATAGCATTGAAAAAATAAGTATTATCCTTCGCATTTAATTATATTTTTTGCAAAAATAATAAAAAGTAACTATTATGC
>JALVAD010000010.1 GCA_027011385.1 Saprospiraceae bacterium
CAAAAAAACTAAATCAATGAACACTACAAAATTTAATAAATACTTAAAAAAAATCAAAGCATTTGATCACCTTGTAGATGAATTGTCCGATTTATCATTGGTGGAACAAGATTTATTAAAAGATTATATAAAGAAATTGTATGAGTCTGTTTCAGAATTGGACGATAGTGATAAAGTCGAGAAAAAACATAAAAAACATAAAAAGGGCATTGAATCTGAAAAATCAAAAAAACACGAAGAAGTAAAAAAGGAAATTCAAGAAGAAATAAAATTTGTTGACCCTGAAGTTGAAGAAAAAACGAAACAAGTTTCAGATGATGATAATACCATAAAGATAAAAGAGCAAATTATTGAAAATACCAACACTTCCGTAAAAGAAGAAGAAACCATAAATGCGTCTCCTGAATTTCTTGAACTATTTAAAATAAACAATAGTAATGAATTATCCCAAAAATTGAGTCAAATACCGATAAAAAACTTGACAAAAGCATTTAGTATCAATGAAAGAATCTTTACGGTCAAAGAATTATTTAAGGGTGATAAGGATTCCTTTGAAAAAGTAATCGGTGACCTTGACAAGCTTACAAGTCTGGAAGAAGCAAAAGATTATTTGGTGAAAAATATATTAGAAAAACACGGTTGGGATAATCCTAAAATGCTTAAAAAAGTAAAAGGGTTTGTGGCAACGGTTAAAAGAAGATATCTCTAGAAATGATATCCAATCACAAACATACTACCTTAAAACAAGCTATTAAATATCCTTTGTTTTTTGTTTTTCTAATGTGGTCTTTACACATAATTAAAGTTCTTGGAGGATTTCATTGGAATATATATGGAATACATCCGAGAGAAGCAGACGGTCTTATCGGAATACTGATGTCGCCCCTTCTTCATAGTGGATTCAAGCATCTTATGTCCAATACTATTCCATTGTTTTTGATGTTCACACTTATTTCATTATTTTATTCCAAAGTTGCAAAGGTTTCTTTTATTGCCATATATCTGCTTACCGGAATTTCAGTGTGGTTTTTTGGTCGTCACGTGTACCATATCGGAGCGAGCGGAGTTGTATATGGATTAATTTCATTTGTTTTTTGGAGTGGCATATTCAGAAAAAATTTTAAATCCGTAATATTGACTATTATTATCATTTTCCTGTATAGCGGATACATTGCAGGAGTATTTCCGGGGCAAGAGGGTATATCGTGGGAGAGTCATTTATTAGGAGCCATCGTAGGTATGCTAGTGGCATTTATCGTGAGAAATGTCCAGGAGCAACACGAAATCGATGATATCAGAAGGGAAAATATGCGTGTTGATAATTACGAAGAAAACTATTTTTTTGATAGAGATGTTTTTGAGGATAAATCCTAGTGGTTTGAATATTAGAGGTTATTTATAAAGAAAAAGGCAGCCTCTTTTTGTTAGAAAAGAAATTATTTTGTGTGTTAACGTAATAATAATACTGATATGCTCAAAGTAATATTCAAAGAATTAAAAGTCAATCAACCAGTACTTTTTCCTCAAAATATATATGAAAAGACAACATAGACTCATCCAGTTCGTTTAGAAATATCCTTGAGTAAATACAAATTTGTACAGTGATTCATTCTTTCGGCTCAACTATACTCCCAACCTTATATCGCCAGTTGTTTCTCTTTAGTAGAATTAATAAGGGGGAGTGGCACATAAATTTAATCCTTAAAAATAATAACATCTCCTTCTTTGGGCCCTTTGAATTTGCTTAATGAATACGTTACAGACATCATAAAATATCGACCGATTCTATTTGTTCTAGAGTATTGGATGTAATTATCTCCACTCATTTGCTTATAACCAATACCTTGGTTTAATAAGTCAATTGCTGCTAATTTTATAGTATATCGTTTGTTTTGAATAAAAAACAATAAGGCAGCATCCCAAAGTATTTCATCATTGGTTTTTTCATTTAGCTTATTTGAGTAAATACTGTATTTTAATGAATTATTGAACTTGATATTTTTTGTGACTTTCCATTTGATATTGGCAAAATACTTCAGTTTACCAAAAGTATTGTTTGAAGATTTATCAACAGAGTATTGTGTAATAGTATTATCGTATTTTACTCCTATTCTTCCGGTTATGTGTTTATTTTTATAGTTGTGAATATCAAAATCTAATGAATAATTGTATTTCTTGTAATCATTTTTTATATGATTGAGCAAAGTATAGCTATGATTGTAGCCACCGTTTATTCCAAAAGAAACAAAGCTTTTCAGTAGTTTAAACGGCATTGAATAGCTACCATACACACTTATTCTCTCTGATTGTCCTAAATTTATTGGTCTGCTTACCGTCCTAAATAACTCGTCGACATTTCTCGAATTAACTATTGTGTTTTGGACAATAGATCCATGAAGATTTAACCATAGGGAAGTTCCGTTAAATTGGTTGAAATTATTGAGGTTGATCGAAAGATTATTTGATTTTTCAGGTTCAAGGTGGTCATTTCCCAATACAACATATTGGGGGTTGCTATTATCCACTATGGGCATCAATTGGAGTATTGAAGGGGCATCTACATTAGAATAAAAACGCATTCTAAAATTGGTCATCTTTGAAAATTTGTGATTGAAGTCCGCACTAGGCAACCAATGTCTGTAATTACGTGAAAGTTTGGTACTTTCAGAGATATAATCTCCGGATTGAGTACTTAATTGATACTTCATTCCTATGCTAAATTGCGTTTTGATTCCATTGTATTTGAAACTAAGTTTTGAATCTGAATGATTAAATTTGCTGTCATAAATATCTTCACTGTTTTCATTTTTTCCGGGAGAAGGGTATCTGTCGTACAAATTTCTGTTATAGCTATTAGTACTTAACCCCTGATTAAAGTCAGCAACCAAATACGTCATTTTCCACAATGGTTCTGTATAAGCAAATGAGCCATTTAGTTTAAAATCACTTGTTTTATTTTTATGCTCTTGGTAAATAGAATCAATTTCCGGATTGGGAGAATCTTGATAATAATAATTTAAAGAATTTGTATTGTTTTGGCTCAATTTATCGGAATAATCCCCTGATAATTTAAAAAAGATAACCCTTCCTTGCCTTTTTAATTTGCTATTTAAACTAAGAAATGTAGCGTAAGTATTTCCATTTGAATTGTGAAAATTATTTGCTTCTTGATAATTACTAAGATTGTTTTCATTAAAATTGGATAAAGTATCATTACTTTCACTATCATTTGTATTGGTTTTAAAGTGAAGTTTCAATTTAAGTTTATTATTTTTATTGATTTTGTATTTCAATAATGAATTTATATTATGACCAAATAGACTACTGATTTTATTTGTATTGCTTTGTGATTTATAAGTGAACCCTGGTATGAAATTTTGTTTTGTATCATCTTTTAGTAATAAACTATTATTGGTGTTAAGATAATAGCTGGTATTAACTTCGATTTTTTTATTAGGACTGTAGTTTAAGTTTAATCCGCCATCGAATACCTTATAAAGTCCTTTGTTTGACCCAATAAAACCACCTCCAAGCATAACGGAACCATCTGATTGGAAAAGTTCGCTAAATCCACCACTCATTTTTGCATAATCATTGAAATCAAAGCCCTCTTTACTTGTATTATTTGTTTTTGCGATTAAACTTATTCTTGTTTTCGGAGAAAATTTATTTATATTGGATTTACCAAGATAGGTGTTTTCGGTTCCATAACCGGCTGTCAACTTACCGAAAATTCCGTTTTTATGATCTTCTTTTAGTTCCAAGTCAATAGCTTTTTTATCTTTTCCATCTTTTATGCCTGTAGCTTCTGAAAATTCGGATTTCTTGTCGAAAACCTTAACTTTCTTTACTGCTTCTGCCGGTAAGTTCTGTGTTGCCATTTTGGGGTCATCTCCGAAAAATTCTTTTCCATCAACCGTGACTTTTTCTACTTTTTTGCCTTGAGCTTTTATATCTCCTTTTTCATTAACTTCTATTCCGGGCATTTTTTTTAACAAATCTTCAACTGTAGTATTTTTTCCCGGATCAAAAGCCAATGCATCATATATCAAGGTATCATTTACAAATTGAACAGGGATTCTCTCTCCTTTTATTTCAACTGTTTTAAGGTCGTACGCTATTTTATGAAGAGCTATTTTTCCTTTATCGATTGTTTTGGTTGTTCCTGTCAAGTCTAATGGTTCTTCAAATTTCTCATAAGAAGTATAGCTAGCTTGAAAAATATACTTTCCTTTGGATATTGATTTTAATAAAAAATTACCTTTATCATCTGCAGAAGTGAAATATGTCAACATCGAATCTTTTGCTGTTAACAATACCACTGTTGCACCGACCAATGGTTTCCCTATGGAATCAACCACAGTTCCTTTTACTTTATAAGATTGTGAAAACATAGAGACCGATAAGGACATCATCAATATTATGAATAAGAATTGTGTTTTTTTCATGTTTCTTAGTTTAATCTTCTTTATAAAAATCAAATAAACCACCTCTATTTTTTAATTTTTCTTCCACTATTTTATCA
>JALVAD010000011.1 GCA_027011385.1 Saprospiraceae bacterium
GTATATATTCACTTGTCTGTGGCAAGAAGAGCTTTTATTAATGTAGATTACAAAGCGACTTTGCTTATTTTTGTTAATTTTACAGTCAATAATTTACATATAATCTAATTATCATTACCTTTGTGTAAATTTTAAAAATAATTATTATGTCTAAATTGATTTACTGGATAGTATTTTTTGTTTCAACAGCTTTTATGGTTTATTTGCTTATGTTTGCTCCACAGTGGTTTTGGGCAATGCTTCCTTTTGTAGGAGTGTCACTAGTAAAAGCCTTGGATGTAATTTAAAAACCGGTATTTAAATCTAATCAGAGGTGCATCTGTTTTTGACCATAAAATATTATTTTAAGGTAAGGATAGAGGGTATCTGAATATTTACAAAAATTATAATTAAGAAATATGAGTTTATTGACAGTTGGAACAGTAGCATTTGATTCCATTGAGACACCCTTCGGTGGTGTAGATAAGGTTGTTGGTGGAGCGTGCACATACATCAGTTGGGCAGCCTCTTACTTTACAGATAAAATAAATTTAGTATCAATTGTGGGTGAAGATTTCCCTCAAGACGAACTAGATCAACTTAAAGCTAGAGGTGTAGATCTTGAAGGCTTGGAAATCAAAAAAAATGCAAAAACATTCTTTTGGGCAGGAAAGTATCATGAAAACATGATTTCTAGAGATACAATTACTACTGATTTAAATGTTTTAGATGATTTTGATCCGGTTTTGCCTGCAAAATTTAAGAAATCTGACTTTGTGATGCTAGGTAATCTGACTCCTGCTATTCAGGATCAAGTTTTGGAACAATTGGTTGATACTGAAGGTGCATTTGTGGCTCTTGATACTATGAATTTTTGGATGGATATTGCGATGGACAAATTAAAAGAAGTGATTTCTAAAGTCGATGTTCTTATTATCAATGATGAGGAAGCGAGACAGCTAAGTGAAGAATTTTCTTTAGTAAATGCAGCAAGAATAATTCACCAAATGGGACCTGAATATCTGATAATCAAAAAAGGAGAACACGGAGCCATGCTTTTCCAAGATGATAATATATTTTATGCACCTGCTTTACCGCTTAGAGAGGTGAAAGATCCAACAGGGGCAGGAGATACATTTGCAGGTGGATTTATGGGGTATTTAGCTAAAACCGGAGACGTAAGTTATGAAAATATGAAGCGTGCGTTAATTTACGGATCAACAATGGCATCTTTTTGTGTACAAGAGTTTGGATTGGAAAATCTAAAAGCGTTAAATGATAAAAAGATAAATGATAGAGTGAAGCTGTTCTCAGAACTTGTTTCGTTTGATATTGAGTAGTGTCAAACGACATTTTTAACCTTATCCCCCGGTCCCTTCTCCTTTTATTGAGTTTTCTCATTATTTTTTAATATTACTTATGAGGAGAAGGGGAGAGTGTGTGTACTTAATATTTAAGATTAGCTATTAGTCTTTTTGATTTCCTTTTCACCTTTTTAAGGTTAATATATTAATAATCATGTCAGCATAGGATTTATATATTTGTTTTAGAAGCATTCTGGCTTCGTCTTTATGATAGTCATTCATATACCGTTTTAAGATACTCACAATTGCTGTTTCGGCTGGGTAAGCAATCATTCTAATTGTATCTAAAAAAACACTTCCTCTCGTCGATCACATTATCAAACTTTTTATTTTCAGAAAGTTCATCGTATGTTATTTTTCTTGGTGTTTGTTTCTTTTGTTCCTTTATCTATTTAATCTCTTTTTCAAATCCTTGTATTTCTTGCTTCAGTTCCTGTTTTTTCAATAAGTACTTTTCCACTTTTTTTATTTCTCCAATGTAAATGTGTATTAATTCTATGTTTTCCGGGAAAAACGGTAATCTTGTCTGTGGCATAATAGGTCATTTTTTAATTCCAAATGCAAAATTACAACTATTTTAAAAAGCATTATTTTCCAATACGATACAGGCGCATTTCAATTTTTCGCGTTGCGGGTTGATTCTCCTTTAGGAGTCAGAGGCAAAGAATGGGAAAAGCGAAAAAATGAAACACACCATACGATACGTTTTAGTTGTTTTTTGGAGTTAGGCGATCTTAATGTAAAAATCAAATTGAATTAGATTCATTTCCGATTTCAATACACCACCATCTTCTTCACGACCCTCTTATTTCCTCGCTTGAGAACATAAAAGTACTGTCCGGATGCTAATGATTTTTCTTTTATATCAACTTCAAAAGTTCCTTCAGGATACCATCTATTGGTTAAAGTTTTGCGTTTATTACCCATAAAATCATAGATGGTCAAACTCGTATTTCCACTTTTATTTAGTGTGAATTTAATTGTGGTTTTATCACCAAATGGGTTAGGATAATTTTGATATAGAATCAAATCATATTTAGGTTTCGTTGGATTTGCTGTACCAACCGGTAAAACAATTACTTCTGTTTTAGCCCAGATTGAACTGTCTGTATTGCTAACCAAAATGTCAAAAGAACCTGTCTCTGTCGCCCGATAAAGTCCTGTAGAATCAATTTCACCTCCCGTGCAACTCCATACCAGTTTAGCAGGAAAGAAATTATCGAATGAGTCCAAACCGGTAGCATTCAACTGTAAACTATCATCTAAAACTAAAGAAACGGTAGTGTCCGGAGTGATATCAATACGAGAAAGTGCCCTGAAATATGCTCTGATAAAAAATGAGTCGATATTTGTCCAGCTTGTATCAACCAATGATATTGCCTTAACAATTACTTTATCGATTGTGCCTTGTGGCACATCCGGCACACTAAAATAAACTATATTACTACCTCCTAAACTATCTGGAAACATAAATGTACTTTGGCTTAGACTATCTATCCATCCAAGTGAATCTACTATCGTCACATCGATACTATCCATATCATAAACCCAGTTTCGATAGTACAAATTCAATGAATCTGATTGCGACGGAGCAGTATAAGCAGTATCGGATTCCGTAGCTATTACCAAATCATTTGATACAGATGACCAATTTGTATAATCCACATCACCATTTATAGAGGCATTTGGGTCAGTATTTTCTCCCCACCAATTGTTTTGTGCTATAATATGAACATTAGCATCTTCATTATTCAGAGCAAATCCTTCGTTATCAAAAATATTGTTTTTGACAACAAATGGACTAGAACCTTTGGAACAATTGATAGCATCTCCTTCATCTTTAGTGATATTGTTACCTGATATTTTACCTCCTGAATTTTCAAGATGAATGGCACTTGAATGGCAGGTGTTGTGATACAAATAATTATTGGCAATATTGCTTTGACGAGAATCCAGTATTTTGATTCCAACGCAATTATTGACAATGGTGTTATTAGTGACGGTTTCATTCAATCCCTTAAGGATATTTACTCCGGTTTTCTGACTAAAATCTGGATTATTTGTACCAATATAATTATTGTTGACAATGTTATTATGTGAATTAAAAAGAATAATGCCATTTTCTTTATTCCCTGAAATTGTATTTTTGTTAGCAATTCTATTCTCGTTACTTTGATATATAAATATTCCATTTTTATTAGGAAATACGTCATAAAGACTTATTCCAGTTCCAATTCTATTTTGCTCAATTGTGGATTTATCGCTTTTGAACATTATAATACCGTTTTCTACATTTCCGGAAATAACATTTTCAGTTATCGTATTTTCACCTGAATCATCAATCATTATACCATTTTTATTCCCCAAAGCCAGATTCTT
This sequence comes from Saprospiraceae bacterium, assembly GCA_027011385.1. GTDB lineage: Bacteria > Bacteroidota > Bacteroidia > Chitinophagales > Saprospiraceae > JADJGA01. Next base: position 3,723 of record JALVAD010000011.1, read on the forward strand.
ATCCCTATTTAAACCAATGATATTTTTATTTATCATATTTTGGGTAGAACTTAATCCGGATACTAGTATCCCGTTTTCTACATTTCCGGAAATAATATTTTTTTTAATGAGATGATTGAAGCCACTTATTGAAATGCCATTTTTTTCATTTGGAAACACTTTATTTCCATACTCGTTCGTTCCAATAAAATTTCCTTCAATTAAAATATCATCGCTTTCACTTTCAATTTTTATACCATTTTCTATATTTCCAGTAATAACATTTTTATTAGTAATTTTGTTATGTGAACCACTTATTGAAATGCCATTTCTATAATTTGGAATCGCTTTAAATACATCTTTGTCCGTTCCAATAAAATTCCCTTCTATTTGATTCTCACTACAATTATTTTCTATTTTTATACCATTTTCTGAATTTCCGGAAATAACATTTGTTTCGATTTTATTTTTATGGCAGTGTGAGCCTATCAATATACCATTTTCCTCATTTGCGTATGAAAATGATTCGAAAAGAGCCGTATAAACTCCAATTTCATTTCCTTTTATCAGATTTCTATCAGTGTGCAATCCGGTAAGTAGTATTCCATTATGATTATTTCCGACTATTGAATTATCTTGAATAAAATTATTATTTGCACCGTTTGATAAATGTATGCCGTTATTATTGGCCAAATAAGGATTGAAAAAATCTTTTGACCCAATTAGATTAGTTTTAATAATATTGCTCTTTGAGTTAGAACCATCAATAGAAATACCGCTTTTTTTATTTCCTGATATTTTGTTAAAATCAATAGTAT
>JALVAD010000012.1 GCA_027011385.1 Saprospiraceae bacterium
TGTTTTTCTATCTCCTTTTCCCATTTTTTATATATTTTGAAACGCAAAGGTAACAAATTAGTTCGATTAGTGATAATGTTTAGTTTAAGTTTTTATATGAGTCTACAATATTATTGATTTTCTACCTCTAGAGCCAGCTTGAGTAGGAGTATATGACAAAGTCATGATATTAACTAATTCATTTAATTGTTGGTCAAAATCATTTTTAACAATAGCCGGCAGTCTATCCAATGGATCAGCTGAAATTTGGTTTGTATTATTGATAATTGTACTTCTGATATACTTTGTGCTGTTCTTGTCAATTTGATGATTTGGCTTTTCTTAATAATAACACCTATGTACTTATATAATGTAGTTCTTATTAAAAAGCAACCCGAAATTAGAATATTTTGTAAATATTTTTTATTGAATATTGAGATAATAGCTGAAATTAATAGCTAATTATGTAAAAATCAAAATAAGTTTATAATTTTGAGTTTTTAAAATATTTGTTTAACAAAAGATTTTTGTGGAAAAAACTAGTGAAATTATTCTAAACCTAGACGGCATTGAACCCTTGGATTTATTTGGCATAAATGATACTAAACTCAATGCTTTGAAGAATGCATACCCCAATTTGATTGTTACAACACGTGGTAGTCAAGTAAAACTTACTGGGATAAAAAAGGATGCTCAAAGTGCTAAATCCAAGATTGAAATGATGATGAGAATAATCAGCCGTCATGGAGATCTTACAGTTCAAGCGGTTCATGAGCTTGTAGGTGGAGGCAATCCAATACAAGGAAAGCTTGGCAAAAATAGTAAAACCATAGTACACGGAAGAGATGGAAGAGTCATAAAAGCTAAGACAAAAAACCAAAAACAATTGGTCGAAGCCAGTACTGATAATGATATTGTGTTTGCAATCGGCCCTGCCGGAACAGGCAAAACTTATGTAGCTGTTGCAATGGCAGTAAAAGCACTTAGAAACAGATTGGTAAAGAAAATTATCCTAACAAGACCAGCCGTTGAAGCAGGAGAAAATCTAGGATTTTTACCCGGAGACATGAAAGATAAGGTCGATCCTTATTTACGCCCCTTATACGATGCTCTTGACGACCTAATCAATCCCGAAAGATTGAAACAATTTATTGCAAATAGAGTGATTGAAGTTGCTCCTCTGGCATTCATGAGAGGAAGGACATTGGATAATGCATTTGTGATATTGGATGAAGCACAGAACGCAAGCTCTGTACAACTAAAAATGTTTCTCACTAGATTGGGTCCTAATGCTAAATGTATAGTGACCGGAGACCTTACACAAATAGATTTACCAAGACATCAATATTCAGGACTTGGTAAGGCATTGGATTTGCTCGGGAATGTCAACGGGATTGAGATTGTAAGAATGAGTAAAGACGATGTAGTCAGACACAGATTGGTCAAGAAGATTATTGAAGCATACGACAGAGAAAATAAAAAAATATTTGAAGAAGAATAAAAATGTCTAACTCTTTATTCCATCAAACATTTTGTTTCCAAATAATAAGAAAATCGCTACTAAAAAACCAAAAGGCATCATAATTAACAATTTAAACATTAACAATATTTATAATGCCACAATAACTATGCCAAGTTAGCCGGAATGTACAAATTTCATTTTTTCTCATTGCGGTTTGATAATTTCTATTTCTTAGCACAGATGCCCTCTCATACATCCAATAAATACCTACATACTACTATTCTTTTTTGTCGGTTTTAGGCATATATCTACTTAAATCTTCTTCTTCCTTTTTATCTTCTTTATTTACATTAGTTTCTTTATCATTCTGCCTATCTTCTGATTCATTTTTTTCTATCGCATTTTTAAAAATCTCTTCAATTTGCTTCGCATGCTCTTCTTCCTTTTTTAGTTTCTTACCACCGCTTGACAAAATATAATAAATAAGAACACCTACGATAAATAAAGAAATCAGCCCGCTCCAAATTGAAGCTTTGAAAAGTATTAAAATACCTATAATCAAAAATATTAAGCCAATATATTCCATTTTTATCCAGAACAATGTATGGCTATTTTTAACCTTAACTCTCTCTCCTGTTTTCTCGTCCACGAAGACTCTGCCTTCATCCTGACTATTCCATTTTAAACCGAAATAAAAGCTAAAAATAGCACTTATAAAAAATCCTAAAGCATTTGCATAATCTGAAAGTTCAATTGGCATAGTTAGCCTCAACAATCCAATACTAACGAGTAAAACCGCAAAAGATAAAACCCCTTTACCTGACCATACAATCATAATAACAATGTTTTAAATTGGTTAATGCTTACTCCTGTTTAAAGTCTTTTTTCTGCATATTTAGACTATATTTTATTCTATTTAGTGCTTGAAAGAAATCACACTAAATTTGAAACTTGTAATTCCCTAATTCAATATATTTCCGGAACAAAGCTTTGAATTTCCAATGGTGTTCTAACATAACCTTTATTGTGTTTTCGCGGCGGAAGTTCCTTTACTCCATAGTCTATCTCTTCATAATGAATCTGACTCAATAGATGAGAAATGCAATTGAGTCGAGCTCTTTTTTTATCATCTGCATTCACAACCCACCACGGTGAAAGCTTTGTGTCTGTATAAGTGAACATTTCGTCTTTTGCCTTGGAATATTCTACCCAACGCTCTCTTGATTCAACGTCCATAGGACTCAATTTCCATTTTTTTGTTGGATCTTTCAGTCTTGATTGAAATCTTCTTTCTTGTTCTTCTTCACTGACGGAAAACCAATATTTGATCAGTTTAATACCTGAATGTATAAGCATATTTTCAAATTTCGGACATGCTCTGAGAAAATCCCAATATTCATCGTCGGTACAAAAACCCATCACTCTCTCCACTCCTGCACGATTGTACCAAGATCTGTCAAATAGTACAATTTCACCTGCTGCCGGTAAATGAGTTACATATCTCTGAAAATACCATTGAGTTTTCTCTCTTTCGGTAGGTGTACCAAGAGCGACTACTCTCGCTATCCTTGGATTCAAGGTTTGTGTTATCCTCTTGATGGTTCCTCCCTTTCCTGCTGCATCTCTACCCTCAAATAGAACTACCACACGAAGCCCCTCCTTTTTCACCCATTGTTGAAGTTTCACCAATTCAATTTGTAGCTTAACCAGTTCTTTTTCATAAAAATGTTTTGAGAGCTTTTTCTTTTCTTTTGACATAATTTTCAAATTTGAATGATTAATATTGGTATACGATCTTAATAATAGTGTCTGCACAAATATAAAATAAATATTCAAATGAAATAATTATTTGTTCAGTTTTTTATTGGATTTATGCCTTGAATGGTCTCTTTTTGTTTTTTTGCCTAAGTTTTTGATTATCGCATCTTCCATATCTATATTCATTTGATTGGAGAGGCATGTCAATACAAATAAGATATCGGATATTTCATCAGATATTCTTTCTTTTAAAACATCATCCGCGATTGGTATTTTGAAACTCTGTTCACCGTATTTCCTCGCAATAAGCCTTGCTAATTCTCCTGTTTCTTCCATTAATAAAATCATATTGGTTTTTTCATCAAAATATCTTACTCCATATTCCTTGATCCATTTATCAATTGTTTTCTGCAATTTTTTTATTTTCATTTAAATTTATTTATTCTTTTTATAATCATAAAAAATTCCTTGTTCTGATTTATTAAATTTATTATAAACGGGGAGGTAAACAAAATGAGGCCATTAAGGTTGAAAAAACTCAAAAATAGACAACCAAATATTTAGGAACACGCCCCAATATCAAATTTGCTTAAAAACTAATTTATATCCATTTTCATTATCAATCCATAATCTTTTGCCTTGAATTTTGTAACTTTTTGAATATCTTAATCCATCAATGAATTTTATCTCCCAGGAATAAATTTCTGCACAAAATATCGTTGTTCCGATAACACCTATTGTATGTAGTTTATTATCACTTAATATTTCATATTTACCATTGTAGCCATTACAACCATCAAACCCTCTGAATACCGTAGAATCTATAAATTCAATATTAATCTCCGGAAAACTATCCGGTTTACAATTTTCAGTCGTGTCAATATAACCAACAAAACTCCATTTGTTAATAATACTAGAATTAGCTTTAACAGTATCAATCTCAGTAAAACAGGTCGTTTTTTCTTTCTCCGGTTTATCTTTTTCACAAGAGATAATACTTATCAAAATGACACTTATTAAAACAATTAATCTTTTCATACTTTAAATTATTTTTGAGTTTGAACAAAAAAAACAATCTCTCTGTGTCAAATATAACGATGTTTTGGCAAATAATACAAATACTTATAAAAATACTTTTAAATTTTCTTAATGAACAATAAAAACAAAAATAATCTATTTAACCTGAATATTCAGAAGTATTTCTATTACGAGCTCAAACTACCTGCAATTAAAGGAAATGCTAAAAAATTTTATGCCTCAAAAATGGGTGTCCTTTTACTCGAGAAAAAAATTCTTGCGCTTCCCTTTACTATTGGTAT
>JALVAD010000013.1 GCA_027011385.1 Saprospiraceae bacterium
ATATTTGTTTGCTTGATTTAATTTCAAAATATAAATTCCGGGAATCTCTAAGTTTTTTAAATTTATTCTAGCAGATATTTGCCCTTTGATTTTCTTAGTAAAAACAACTCTGCCGTATAAATCAAAAATTTCCAATTTAGTAAAACCGGCATCATCCAAATTTTCAATAAAAATTTCATCTCTAACCGGATTAGGATAGATTTTTATATTATCAAACAAATAATCTTTTACAGATACATTACAATCTGTTTTAAAATCAAATCCATCGATAAAATACCTTTCAATATCGGAACAATAAGGAGCAAAGTTTACTGAATATTCTCTGCAGGTATCCAAAGCTGTGAAAGTACAGGACGTGTCATCAACAAATTTTTCAATACCTTTAGATAGGGTATCGTCTTTCCTTTTGATATTGATATAAAAATGTGGTAAGTTATCGGGATTATTCCATTCCAATTTCACAAAACGACCACCGATACCAACTGTATCAAGTCTTATTTTATTAACATCGCATCCGGCAATAGTATCGAGAAATACACAATAGTCTTCATATTCCCCATAATCATTATCTTGCAAATCACATGGGTCTTCTTTATTATTAGATATAAGCAAAACCCTGAGATTAGTCTCTCCTACCCTATCGACTTCCGGCATTGTGAATCCAAATTCAAGATGCTTAGCCTTATGTGTTGTATCAGTAGCAATCAATTCATTTATTGAAAAGATGCTATCATAATTCATATCAATCCAAAGGTAAATATAATCACTATAACTAACACTTTTATACCCAATATCCATTTTCACTGAATACTTATGACCTGATACGAGTTTTATTGCTTTGGAATCGGTAAAAATACCTTTACCATCAACATCAACACCACTTGTATTGCTAAATCCATCAATTGAAAAGCGCTCTATCCATTCATCACGATTATTTAACGTTTTATAGCAATAGACATTTTTCTTACAATCAATACACTCATCTCCAAATAAAAACACAGAGGAACTATTTGACAACGAATCATCGCAAACTGAGCGAAGTGCTACAGCATATTTCCCACAATCAGACTCTATATCCATCTCTATGAAATTATCAGTTGTTTTTACTTCATTCCAAATAGGATGTGACCAAAATTTTGAATATACTTTATACTCTTTTGCTGCCAAAATACTCTCCCAATCTAAATGAAGTTTTGAACCAACAATCTCTGATGACAATAGTTTAGGAGCAACACAACAACCATCAGTTTTAACATGAACTGGGTATCCATATTCTCCCTCCTCACAATCATTTTTTAATGCAAAATAATAATCAGTACAAGAATTTAATCCTGACAGAACATACGGACTAACTATATTTTTTATTTCTACCCATTCCCCGTCATTGGTTTTATACTTCAAGTCATATTTTAAGTCCGGGTCGTAATCATCCCAATTTATTATGATATAATCACCGCCTATTGTATCTGTTCTTATCAGAATGGGCGGAGCACAATTTTCATTATATCTATTCAATTCTAGCAATGAATTATTAGCATTAAGCACTCCTTCTGTCACAGTTATATTCTCAAGGTTTTCATTGTGTACAACACCTCTCAAAACAGCATCCTTTGCCATCATTGCAGTTTGGGAAGGATATGATTTGACATAATCTCCAATTTTATCACCGCCTGAATACATCAATCCCATCACTCCCGTTACATGAGGGGTAGCTGCAGATGTGCCACCAAAAGAACCATATCCGCTATTTGGCTTAGTTGTAAAAGTATTCTCTCCATATGCACCTAAATCAATACTTCTATTTCCATAACCGGAACTGTGATATCTTAAATTACTTTTATCCATATTTGTCACAGTAATAAGAAAATCACTAGGGCAGGTCGAAGGCATATCTCCTTTTATTTCAACATCTGTATTAAAATTGGTTGTCGCACCTACGCTAATCACTCCTACTTGCCCCATATAATCATACATTGAGCACCAAATAGGAAAATCTTCAGATTTTGCATTGTCACGACCAAAAGAATTATTGGTAGCAACTATAAGAGCTCCTTTTGCACCATCAGTATCATTGTAAAGTTTTCGCATAGTATAAACATAAGAGTAAGCAGCAATAAGATTGGCTTCATCTCCAGAAATAGGTATAATCATCATTTTCACATCCCAATTGATGCCAGAAATCCCTTTCCCATTATTGCCTTTTGCTCCTATTATTCCTGCGACTGATACCCCATGACTTTGTCCATCAATATCATCCGTTTCAAGTAATGGATTCCATCCTCGATAATCGTCTACATAACCGTTATTATCATCATCAATACCATTATCCTCAATTTCATTTCTATTGACCCAAAGATTGTCAATTAAATCTTCGTGATGTGAATCAACTCCGGTATCCAAAATACATATCACTATTGTATCCCCATTTTTTGTCACACCGCCTGTGGTTTTATCCCAAGCCAAGTCTGCATCTATGTCCGCATTGTGTTTGCCTCCTGTTTGTCCGGTATTATTGAGCGACCATTGCTTTGTAAACATAGGGTCATCAGGTATTGCTCTAAAATCTATTCTATGATTAAATTGTGCCTTTTCAACTCCTTCAACACTACTTAAAAACCCGATTATACCACTAAGATTTTCATTTCTTTTATCAAACTCAAATTTCCATACGTTTACTGGGATTTTACAAACTCTATTTATGCTTATTTTTCCTTGAATTTCATTATTCCTCTTTATTTTATACAAAATATCCCGGGCATTTACTCCATGATCAAGTTGCAATAAGATACTATTCTCTATATTGTTCTGTGCTTTAGCTGTATTGAAAAGCAGTAGTAAAACCACAAATATGAAAAAAAATCTATTAGATAGCATAATAATAATTTTAAGTAGTGGCTTAAAGAAAGATAGCGATTTATCAAATTCCGACAATTATTGCTCAATTTTTGATTCCATTGCAATGATTTAACATATTTTCTCTCAACCACTATGTAATGTCAATATACATCATAACGTAAATCTAAAAAAAAATGTAGTTACTGCAAAATAATAAATATAAATATTAAGCAATATTCTATCTTTTAACAACAATGAGAAGCAAAATACAACTTAATTTTATTCTAAACGTTCTTTTTTTTTATAAATAGAGTTAAATATGAACAAAAAAATTCAAGCTTGGATTGTATTCGTTTCTTTGATATCGATTATTTCAATCGGTTGTTTTAAAGATGAAATTTATTCCGGAACAGATGTAGAGTTAAGATTTTCTACTGATACTTTGACTTTTGATACTGTTTTCACAACAGTAGGCTCTGCGACCAAAATATTCAAAGTCTATAATGATAAAGATAAAACCATCAAAATAAATAGTATAAGTATTGAAAACAACAAAAACAATCAATTTAGACTCAATATAGATGGTCTAAGTTCAAACTCAGCTAAAGATGTGGAAATAGGTCCAAAAGATTCTATATATATATTTGCCGAAGCTAATATCAATCCTGATGCTCCATTATCAATAAGCCCTTTTGTCATCGAAGATCATCTTGTTTTTAATACGAATGGTAATGAACAAAAGATTTTACTTGAAGCTTGGGGACAAAATGCCAATTATATTACCGGTAAAGGTAAAGGAAAGCATTTTTTGACTACTTGTGATATGGGAGAGATGGTTTGGAATGACCCGAAACCATATGTGATCTATGGCTCTTTGCATATCGACAGCTGTACATTAAAGCTGCCTGCGGGAACACGAGTATATATTCACGGAGGTATTGCTAAGACTGAAGATAATGATTTTTATTATGACGGAAACTTATATTTTCATAAGAATTCACGTCTCATAACCGAAGGCACTGCTGAAAATCCCGTCATAATTCAAACAGATAGACTAGAGCGAGAGTATCAAGACATTAATGCTCTTTGGTATGGAATAATTTTCAGATCTGAAAGTAAAGGCTCTGAAATCGTTCATACAACTATACAAAACGCTACAATAGGTATATATTTGGACTCGCTTGCAAGCGTAAGCCTGAAATCTACAAAAATTTGGCATATTGGAGCAGTAGGAATATTGTCCAATCACGCTAGCCTCAATGCAGAAAACTGTTTGATAGCTGACATCGGTGGTTATAATGTAGTTGCCGATTATGGTGGAAAAATCAATATGACAAATTGCACTATTTATAATAATAATAAAGACGATGCATTGGTTTTAAAAAACTATAAATGTCTGGACAACGATTGCAATGAAATCGATGTGTTTCCCTTAGAAGCTACTTTTCAAAACTGTATTGTTTACGGAACAAATCAAGATGAACTATTATTGGCTAATGCTGATAAAGATAATAGTGATATCTTCAAATACCAATTTGATAACTGCCTGGTAAGTGTACTTGACATATTAAAAAATAAGCAATATCCCGATTTCTTCGACCACACTGAAAACAGTATTAATGGAGCAGGGGAAAAAAACCTTTTTCTCGATGTCAAAGAATATGATTACAGACCGGACACAATGGCAATAGTCATTGATAAAGGAAAGTATTTAACTGATTTGACTGAAGATATAGATGGACTTCCTAGAGACTCTAATCCTGACATCGGATGTTATGAATTTCAGAAATAGCTTGGGCGCATTTTATAAGTAATACACCTCATTCATTTTGCCAGAACATCAAAATAGAAATTGCAATAAGAAATTAGAGACTTTTTTGCTTTAAATTCATTTTTCCACGTATATTGCATTCTCTAATAAAATATGGGAAATTCTTTGGACAATATCAAACGCCCGATTGAGAAAGAACTCATTGAATTCGAGGACTTTTTCAAAGAATCAATGAAAAGCAACGTCGCTTTATTGAATAAAATCACCTATTATATTTACAAAAGAAAAGGAAAGCAAGTCAGACCGATGTTTGTGCTTCTTGCGGCTAAAATGGTAGGAAAAATAACTGAAGATACATATTCAGCGGCTGCTCTAATAGAACTTCTACATACAGCCACATTGGTACACGACGATGTTGTTGATGATGCAAATAGAAGAAGAGGTTTCTTTTCAGTTAATGCGCTTTGGAAAAACAAAATTGCGGTTTTGGTCGGTGATTATCTCTTATCCAAAGGGCTTTTGCTTTCTGTTGAGAACGAAAGATTTGATTTTTTGAAAATATTATCCACAGCGGTGAAGATGATGAGTGAAGGCGAATTGCTTCAAATGCAAAAAGCAAGAAAACTAGATATTACTGAAGATGTATATTTTGATATAATAAAACAAAAAACAGGCTCTCTTATATCATCCGCTTGTGCTATTGGTGGTGCATCTGCAACCGAGGATAAAGAGACTATCGATAAACTCAGCGATTATGGGGAGAAAATTGGTATTGCATTCCAAATGAAAGATGATCTTTTTGATTATGGTGAGGATGAAATAGGCAAGCCAAGAGGTATTGATATCAAAGAAAAGAAAATGACCTTGCCTTTGATTTATGTTCTTAACAATGTATCAAATTCCGACAAAAAATGGATTATTAATGTAGTTAAAAATCACAATACTAATAAGAACAAAGTGAATGAACTTATCGATTTTATCCGGAAAAATGGTGGAATGGAGTATACGATAAACAAAATGAAAGAATACAAATCTCAAGCTAATGCTATTCTGGATAGCCTTCCTGATAATGAAGGGAGGAAAGCCCTTTATCAATTATCAGAATTTATTATCAATAGAAAAAAATAGTGTCTGCACTAAATAGAAAAAGACCAACCTTTCAGTTAGTCTTTTCAAGTTTATTAAAATTCGTTGAGTTTATAATTTTAGTCAAGTGACTGGTTTTCCGCTTTTGCTTTCTTAACAAATTCAGAGTATTCTTCCGTTGACATTCCATCAAACACAAAATCTATAGGATTAATCGCTTTTCCTTTGTAATGAACTTCATAGTGACAATGAGGAGCAGTAGAAGAACCGGTACTTCCTACAAGACCTATTGTTTGACCTCTAACAACTTTTTGTCCTTTTTTTACTAGGATTTTTGACATATGACCATATAAAGTTTCGTAACCATATCCGTGATCTATCACAACATGCAGACCATATCCGGTTTTCTTTCTAATAATCGCTTTCACAACTCCATTTCCGGTTGCTTGTATATGAGTACCTCCTGGTGAAGTAAAATCTATACCTTTATGAAACTTCTTAATATGATAAATAGGATGATCTCTATATCCAAACCCGGACAAGTATGAAATCTTCCTTTTAAGTTTATCTTCCCTGATAGGCTTAATTGAAGGAATTGAAGCTAATCGATCCGCTCTAAGTGCAGCCAATTTTTCTAAAGTATCCAATGATTCATTTTGCAGCTCAACTTTTCTCTCAAGCTTTTTTACCTTATCCAAAGTTTCTTTTACGAGCTCTGTATTACTTGAATAATTCATTATACCTTTATATTTTTTATAACCTCCGGTACCTGAATTCCACAATGTCTGATCCAAAGGATCTATTCCCAATATTACACGATGTACATCTGCATCTCTCTCCTGTATATTATCTATTTCTTTTGTCAAATTTGTCAAATCCATAGATATAGCCTCCAATGTATAATTGGATTTTTTCAATTCCTCTTGTAATTTTCTCTCTGTTGGAGTAGATATAAAACTCGAACTTACCATCAATAGTAACAAAGATGTAAAAACTATAGCAGTTGACCACCCTGCTACTCTGAGCAATCTATCTTTCCAAGATAGCTTTATCTCTTCATAAGATAGAGTTTTGGGGTTATATTTAAATTTTGTTCTTTCCATACGCTTTCCCTTTGTAAAACAACTGAATTGAATTACTAACTGGTAGAAATATTAAAGATATGTTCGTGGTATTTGTCTATTTCGAACGCAAAGTTAATAATGAAAATTGATTTTTCAAAATAAAAGCTAATTATTTTGAAAAATTCCTTATTAAAAAATTATATTTGTATTTTATTCAACTAAGGTAATTTACAATAGTTATATATAAGAAAAAACATAAATATATTAATCATTAAATCAGAATATGAAATCACAAGAAATTAGAGAGAAGTTTTTAGATTTCTTTAAAAACAAACAACATAAAATTGTACCATCTGCTCCATTGGTAAACAAAACCGATCCCACTTTGATGTTTATCAATGCCGGAATGAATCAGTTTAAAGATTATTTTTTAGGTAATTCTATCAGTCCTGCTAAAAGGATAGCGGATACTCAAAAATGCCTGAGGGTTTCCGGCAAGCACAATGACCTTGAAGAAGTGGGAATTGATTCCTATCATCATACAATGTTTGAGATGTTAGGAAACTGGTCTTTTGGTGATTATTTCAAAAAAGAGGCCATTAAATGGGCATGGGAACTGTTAGTTGACGAATATGGATTGGACAAAGATCGTTTATATGTTACTGTATTTGGCGGAGATAAAAAAGACAAACTTGATAGAGACACTGAAAGTGCAGATATCTGGTCAAATTTTATTTCGGAAGACAGAATTTTGGATTTTGACAGAAAGGATAATTTTTGGGAAATGGGGGAAACAGGCCCTTGTGGTCCATGCTCTGAAATCCATTATGATCTAAGACCCGAGTCAGTAAGGGTAAATACGCCAGCACAAGAATTAATAAATAAAGACCATCCACTCGTAATTGAGATCTGGAATCTTGTGTTTATTCAATACAATAGGATTATGGATGGAAGTTTACAAAATCTTCCTGAAAAGCATGTCGATACAGGTATGGGATTTGAAAGATTGTGTATGGCTATTCAAGGCAAATACTCCAATTACGATACTGATTTGTTTACACCGTATATAGAATATCTTGAAAAAATAACAAAAAAGGAATACACTTCTAGCTATGCTTTGGATGCAAAACAGGACATCGCTTTCAGAGTAGTTGTAGATCATATCAGGGCGGTGGCATTTGCTATTGCTGATGGAGAATTACCGGGAAATACCGGTGCAGGATATGTCATAAGGCGTATATTGAGGAGAGCTGTAAGATACTATTATACATTTTTGGATCGAAAAGAACCAATTATGTATACTATGGTAAAAATGCTCGCTGATACATTTAAAAATATATTTCCTGAACTTGATATGCAAAAGGATTTTGTGGCTAATGTAATATTAGAGGAAGAAAATTCATTCCTAAAGACTCTGGAATCAGGACTAAAAAGGCTGGATAGTCTGCAAGTGAAAGACAAAACCATTTCAGGACAAGATGCTTTCGAATTGTATGACACATATGGTTTCCCCATTGACTTAACTAGATTGGTCGCATCTGACAAAGGATTATCGGTAGATGAAGAAGGTTTTGAAAAAGCCCTACAGGAACAAAAAAACAGATCCAAAGATGATGCTAAAATAGAAAGGGGAGACTGGATACAACTGAAACCAGATAGCAATATCGAATTTGTAGGCTATGATCAAAATGAAGTAGAAAATACTCATATAATCAAGTATAGACGAATCAAACAAAAAAATAAATATATCTTCCAAATAGTGCTTCAAAAAACTCCATTTTATGCTGAAGGTGGAGGACAAGTCGGAGATACCGGTTTACTATTATTTGAAAATGAAAAAATCAGGGTTGAAAATACAATCAAAGAAAATGATTTGATTATCCATTTGGTAGATAAATTACCCCAGAAACCCGAGTCAACTCTGAAAGCAGTTATCGATGTAAATAGAAGAAGACTTATTGAGAATAATCATACATCCACCCACTTACTTCAAGCTGCTTTGAAAAAAGTATTGGGCGATCATGTACAACAAAGGGGGTCTTTGGTAAATGAAAAATATTTGAGATTTGATTTTAGTCATTTCAAGAAACTCAGTGATGAAGAAATAGCAAGGATAGAAGAAATAGTCAATGCAAAAATACGCGAGAATATCAGCAGAAAAGAAGACAGAGAAATCTCAATTGAAGAAGCAAAAAATACAGGAGCAATGATGCTTTTTGGTGAAAAATACGGTGATAAAGTGAGGATGATTACTTTCGACAATGACTATTCTGTAGAATTATGTGGTGGTTGTCATGTAGCAAATACCGGTAATATTGGATTTTTTAAAATAATAAGTGAGAATGGTATCGCTTCAGGAGTGCGAAGAATAGAAGCTATCACTTCGATTGAAGCTGAGAATTTTATCAAAAGAGAATTGGAAGAATTAAAAGAAGTTAGGGCATTGTTCAAAAATAACCCTCAAAATGTTTCAAAATCCGTTTACACCAGCTTAATGGAAAATAAGCAAATCAAAAAAGAGCTTGATAAATTAAAATCCGAACAAGCATCCGGCTTTAAAGATAAGTTGAAAGATAAATTAGAAGAGATTAACGGAATCAAAGTGCTTAGGACTATCGTGCCTTTTGATGATAGCAAAACAGTAAAAACTTTAGCATATAATCTCGAAGAAGAAATGAAAGATATCATTATCGCTTTCGGCTTTGAATCCAAAGGAAAACCTCAGCTCATGGTAATCATAAGTAAAAATTTGGTAGAAAAAGGATATAATGCGGGGACGATTGTCAGAGATATCGCCAAAGAAATACAAGGAGGAGGCGGTGGGCAACCTTTCTTTGCAACTGCAGGAGGAAAAAACATAGCAGGACTCCAAAAAGCACTTGATAAATTAGAAGCCTTGCTTTAATTGACAAGTTGTACGATTTATTGATTTTTGGGCTTTTGCCCTATAACACAGATAAAGAATTATGAAAAAAGTATTAGCTTTAATTATTGTTATATTATTTGCCGGTAGCATATTGGCACAAGAAAGAAATTTTGAAAAAGATTTTTTTCCCAATAGAACTTCATTAGATATCCGGGGAATACAAATGGCAAGTTCCAATACCAATAATTATGATTTGAAGCATTATACATTTAAATTGAATGTTGATCCTAATGTATCATATATATCAGGCAATGTGACCGCTAATTTTCTTATCACAAAAGAGAATACCAATCATATTTACTTTGATTTTAATTCGGCAATGACAGTTGATAGTATAAAATACCACAACCAAATAGTTAGCTCTACTTTTTCTGGGACTTATGAACTAAAAGTTGATTTACCATCAAAACTTGTTAAAAACTCTATGGACTCTATTACCATTTGGTATAGGGGCAATCCATCTACCTCCGGCTTCGGTTCATTTGCAACCGACTTACAATGCAACTCAGAAAAGGCATTGTGGACACTTTCAGAGCCATATGGAGCCAAAGATTGGTGGCCTACGAAGCAATCTTTAAACGATAAGATTGACAGCATCGATATGTATGTAACAACTCCAACCGGCTATAAGGTAGGCAGTAATGGTCTGTTGAAATCTGTTATCAAATCGGAAGATAAATTGACACATCATTGGAAACATAATTATCCTGAACCTGCATATCTCATCGCTATCGCAGTATCCAATTATAGTGAATACATTGACTGGGTACCACTTGACAATGGGGATTCATTGATGGTATTGGAATATGTCTATCCCTGTAATATCGACGATGCCAAAGCAGGAACAGCCGATATCATTCCCACAATGCAATTTTACATAAGTTTGTTTGGCAATTACCCATTTGACAAGGAAAAGTACGGGCATGCCCAATTTGGTTGGGCAGGTGGAATGGAGCATTCCTCAATGACATTTGTATCGGGATTTAATCACAGCTTGCTTGCTCATGAATTGGCACATCAATGGTTTGGTGATAAAATAACTTGTGGTAGTTGGCAAGATATATGGTTAAATGAAGGTTTTGCTACTTATTTGGAAGGATTGACATATGATTTTGACAGGCAACCATATTATTGGAATTTATGGAAAACCAATAATAGGCATAGAGCTTTAGAATTAGATCACGGGTCGGTTTTTGTAGATGATACATCAAGTGTAGGTAGGATATTCAATAGCAGATTAAGCTATGCAAAGGGAGCTTTTCTATTGCATATGCTTAGGTGGAAATTGGGAGACAATGATTTTTTCAAGGCATTGCATAATTATATAAATGACCCTGAATTAGCTTATAATTATGCCAGAACAATAGATTTGCAAAAGCATCTTGAAGAACAAAGCGGGCAAGACCTCACTGAATTTTTCAATGATTGGCTATATGGCAAAGGTTATCCGACCTATTCATTCAAATGGTGGTACAATACAGAGGGGAAACTTTTCATTCAAGTAAATCAGACACAATCAGATAATTCAGTAGATTATTTCGAAATGCCTGTTCCTGTCCAATTACTTGGAGAAGAAAAAGATACTGTTTTGGTATTAAACAATACAAAAGACGGAGAAGTATTTGAATTTGACATAGATTTCAAAGCAGATGACTTTATCTTTGACCCTGACATATGGTTATGTGCTAAATTTACTTCTGCCGATTATGTAGGAACTCAAGAAATAGGAGTATCAAATAAGATATCTGTTTTTCCAAATCCTGCAAATGAATATATAAATATCGCCATTGATAATTCAATACTCATTAAAAACATATCCATTTTTGACATCAATGGGAAAAAGGTATTTGACAAATATTATAACCAAAAATCAAACAATATTGAAATTTCTATAAAAGATTTTGATAGTGGTATATATATCCTAAAACTTATATCTGACAAAGGAGTTTACTCCAAAAAGATATTGAAGCAATAGGAACGAGGGCTAAAAAAACAAATGCACTTTTGCCTTAACTAATATAAAGAATTATGGAAACAAATGAGTTATTAAGAGAACAGATTTTTGAGATTATAAAGAATCAACTAAAGGATAATGACCCACCAGAAACTAAAGAAACATTTGCTAGGTTGAAAAAACAAGGTTTTGATGATTTTCAAACAAGACAAATGATTGGACAATGTTTAGCGATTGAGTTATTTGACGTAATGAAACATGGTAAAACATATAACAATGAGCGATATGTTAAGAATTTGTTAGCTTTACCAAAAGAACCATCTGAATAGGTTAAATTAAAGCAGTTATTTATTATCATAGGGTAACTGAGAGGAATTATTATGTCCTTTGCTATATATTGTATTATTTTATTGTTTTTAAGGTTTAACTTAAAAAACCTTTTCACCCTTTTTTAACCCTGTGTTTCATAAATAGCCCTCTCAAGAGGTTAAATTTCCCAAACTATCTAGTACTTTAGGGTCGATATTAGAAAAGTATTTACTATTTTTGATTCTTAAAGGGGAGTTTGTGCGCAGACTCCCATCAGCAACAATTAAAAAAATAAAAATGACAAAAACCGTATTATACACGTTATTGGGATTACTATTCCTGTCAAGTTGCGATAAAGACAATAATACTCCATTATCTTGTAAAAATAACAATTCTCTTAATGTAATCACTCAAAGAAAATTTAAAATGGGTTTCAGTACATGGAGTTTTGGACCTAATGAAGCTGATAAAGATCAAACTTATCATTTCATAGACTTGAATTCAGACATTTACTCTGAACAAATTGACTATAAAATTCCTTGGAATTCTTGGATAAATAATTCCACATTACCCATAGAATTTACTAATGAAATAGACAGCCGTGTTTCAAAGAGACTTAACATGCATAAACTTTTATTATCTGTAAGTCTTCTGAACACAGACCGTAGCAATTTACTTAAAGACTATGATGGAAGTATTCCTAATTACTCATCATTGAACGACACAAATATTGAAAATGCTTATTTTAATCACTTGGAATACTTAATATCAAGATTTAATCCTGATTATTTAGTAGTTGCTATGGAAGTAAATGAACTGAAACTTAAATCTGAAACGAAATGGACAGAATATAAAATATTGATGAATAATATTAGAAGTCGATTAAAAATCAAATATCCAAATTTGCCATTATCTGAATCTGTCACCTTGCATAATTGGTTTAATCCGGCAGTTGCAAACCAAGCAGATTTTATTTCAGAAATCAGCAACTATGTAAATCAATATATGGATTTTGCAGCAATTAGTTATTATCCATTTTTCAAAGGACAACATACAAAAACTGATTTTCAGAAAGCATTTGACTTTTTACATTCAGAAATTACCATTCCTATTTCTTTCGTTGAGACTACTCATTTAGCAGAAGATTTAAACATCAGCAGTTTCAATTTAAACATAGAAAGTAATGTATGCGAGCAAAAAGATTACCTTGAAACATTATTTTTAAATGCATTTAGTCAAAAATATGAATTTATTATTTGGTGGGCATATCGAGATTATGATAAACTCTGGGAGACTTTCCCAGCCGGACACAAAGATATCGGTAAATTATGGAGAGATACAGGATTACTTGATGAGAATGGAATAGCAAGACCTTCATTAACCATTTGGAAAGAAATATTGGAAAGATAAAAATAATTAATAATATATATATTGCTGGCTATACGAATGTTATGACAAAGAATATAATAATAGCAAACGACATATTAAATTGAAAGTTAAATCAAAAAAAGACAATAAGCAATGAATATTTTATTAATGATTATAGGGATTATTAATGCAGTTTATATGCTGATCGACGGTGTTTTTGTTATGATCAATGGAAAGTACATCGGCCCCAAAAAACCCGGACCTTGGTCAAATATTTTCACAAGGTTAAATATTGATGTGTTTAAACTTGGACCAATGTTTATTATTTTTGGATTGCTATGGTTTCTGTTCATCTATGGATTACAGACTTCACAAAACTGGACTTATTGGTATGGAATATCTTTATCGATTGCAACACTTTGGTATTTACCTATTGGGACTTTGATTTCTGTCGGAGTTATCGTTTTATTAATCCTTTATAAAAACAAATTTGGAATATAAGATTATTTAAACAATAACATTTTCAGCACTTCTATAAGCTAAACTCAAACTATTGTTTTGTTCCGTATTAACCCTGTAATACACAAATATCCAACTCAATTGATTATATTTTCAAAACTATCTGTTGCTTCATGCTTAATGTCAGAAAAGTATTTACTATTTTTGATGTATAGTAGTAAATTTGTCCTCAAACACGTTGTGGGTACAAGCAGAAAAAAAAGATAATGAGTTGTAAAATAATTAATACGAGAAATGGTGAAGTAGAATACAATTCAATAGGAAAAGGAATTCCAATAGTATTTATTCATGGTGGTCATTCAAATTGTCATGAAACTCTTTGCCATAAAGGAATGAATCTAGACAAGTTTCAATTGATAACTCCATCTCGTCCGGGATATGGAAAAACACCTTTAAAAGATAATAATACCCCGAGACAAACGGCTGACTTAATTGTAGAGTTATTAGATTATCTACGTCTAGATAAAGTAATTGTTTATGGTATATCTGCGGGTGGCTTATCTGCAATTGAATTGGCAAGTAATTATCCAAACAAAGTAAGCAAACTCATTTTGGCATCTGCAATTTCAAAAAAATGGCTTGAGGAACAAGGAAAAACATATAAAATTGCAAAAAAGATATTCAATCCTAGAATTCAAAATTTTATTTGGAAAATAGTTAGATTTTTCTCAAGTATTTCCCCATATTTAATTGCAAAGAGTTTTTATCCACAGTTTTCAAAAAATCCAATTCATAAACTGAAAAAGGAAGACATACAAGAACTTGTTTCAACAATAAAACATTATAATTCGAAAATGGGATTTCTCAATGATATTAATCAAAACATTAGAGATAAGACAATTGCAAGTATTAAATGCCCTACTTTAATAA
>JALVAD010000014.1 GCA_027011385.1 Saprospiraceae bacterium
TATTATAATGCATTATGTTTTATCTTAGTCTTTTCATATATGCAGTTGTGAAATACTTTTCCGGTATTTTTATTTTAAAATTCAAATCAAGGTAATCTATTAAAGTTTTGTTGCCCGGATTATCTTCAGGGATAAACTCTATATGCGAAGGGATCTTTCGACCATCGAATTCTTTGATTTTTGAACTGATTAGTTTATTTATCAAAAAATTATCTTCATCATAATACTCACCTCTTAATTGATTGTATTCCTCTTTATCTATCCAAAGGATTATCTTTCCCCAAATGACAGCGGCGTTTTCTTTTGGAGTTAAGACTATTTTCCAAGTTTTATGACCGTCAATTAGTTCTTCTCCTGCTATTTTGTGATTGTAATCTACCAATATTGAAGACTGTTTTATCATATCGTCATTTGTTAGATCTGTACCCATCCATCCTTGAGTCATCATTGATGGTGGTAGCTTAATCGTTCTGGAGATTGAAGGAACATAATTCCAAACTTCTTTATCACGTCTAAGAAAGACAATTCCTTTTTCTTTTGCCGGAGATGTGACTAATGCAACAGAATAGTTTGAGTTTTTTGTCCAAGTTTTAATTGTCATTTCTTTTGACCAAGATGGTCTTACAGCTGTTATTTTTATTTTGGCAAATGATGTTGCGCTTCTTAATTTATTATCTGATTTCTTCACAATATCATATGCGTTTTGTGCAGATAGTCCAAAGCTTAGTAGCAGTACCGGTAGGATTATTTTTAATATTCTCATTTTATTTATTTTTTATATTTATTTATTATACTTTCTTTTATTTTATCATATGGTAAATTGACTCCTATTACCAAGTATTGATACATCACTCCATCTAAAGTTGCCAATAATAATCTTGCTTCATCTTCGGGGTTTTGATAATCCAATTCCTTCAAAAGGATTTCTGTTTTTTTTACATATTCATCATATTTTTTATAGATCATATTATTGATGAATTCAAATTCATTTATTTGCATTGACAGGGGTATTAGCATCCTTAAGAATCCTCTGTGGTTTTCGATTATACCAAACATTTTTTCTATAATAATAATCAGTTCTTCATTTGGAGTCAAATCTTTTTTTTCTATTTTAAATACATCATCTAGCAGATTCATTGTTTTATCTACAATAGCTAATAGGAGATGGTCTTTGGATTCAAAATAATTGTACAATAGACCTTTTGATACCCCTGCTTTTTGGGCTATTTTGCTCACAGAAGTACTAAAATATCCTATGCTTGAAAAAAGTGAAATCGCAGCATTGAGTATTTTCTCTCTACTTTTACCTCTTATTTCTTCCCATTGTGTATGTGTTCTCGGACTCATTTTATCGATTTATGACTGAACGGTAGGTCAAAGGTAAAACAGATTTGTATATTTGTCAAGTAAAATGATTAAATATTATGAAAATATTAAAGTTTTGTCGCGGTTTTGCAAAATTTTAATCCTAAGCTGGTATTTTTATGATCTAAAATACTATCTTTGTTGTCTAGAAAGTCTGTTTGTATTAGATGCCGATTTTTTTATTTTTTTAATTTCGTTGTTGTCTGTTTTCTTTAAAAATAAGTTAATATTTTTTTCTGAAATAAGTTAAAGTTGTTTTTATGCGAAATTTTAAAAATATCACTTTGTTGATTTTGTTTTTTCTTGGTTTGATGGTCAATTCCCATTTAACCGGTCAAAGCATCTTAGTTCAAAAAAATGCAAATTGGAAGTATCTGGATGACGGTACTGATCAGGGAACTGTTTGGAAAGAATCGTCTTTTGATGATTCATCTTGGGCATCAGGCAATGCACAACTCGGATATGGAGATGACGACGAAACTACTGTATTGAGCTATGGAGGAAACTCTAACAATAAATATATCACATACTATTTCAGGCATGAATTCAATGTTGCAGATCCTAATCAATCGGTTAATCTCAATTTAAAAGTATTAAGAGATGATGGAGCTATTGTTTATATCAATGGGACTGAAGTACAAAGAACCAATATGCCTTCTGGAGCAATAGATTATCTAACTCATGCGTCTAGTACAGTTGGGGGATCTGATGAAGATGTATTTAATGAGTATCTTATTTCCTCAGATCAATTGGTAGCTGGTACAAACATTATTGCTGTCGAAATACATCAACGAAGTTCATCAAGTTCAGATATAAGTTTTAATCTAGAACTATCAACTGAGCCTACTCAATATATACAAGCAGGAGAAGAGTGGAAGTATTTGGATAATGGTACTGACCAGGGAACTGCTTGGAAAGAAGCATCTTTCGATGATTCATCTTGGGCATTAGGTAATGCACAACTTGGATATGGAGACGGTGATGAAGAAACTGTGGTGAGTTATGGAGGTAACTCTAGTAACAAATATATCACATATTACTTTAGACATGAGTTCAATGTGTATGATCCCAGTCAATCAAATTATCTAAGTTTAGAAATTTTGAGGGATGATGGAGCTGTTGTATATATCAATGGAACAGAAGTGCAAAGAAGCAATATGCCTTCTGGAGCAATAGATTACTTTACCTATGCATCTAGTTCTGTCGGGGGATCTGATGAGGGTGTTTTTAATGAGTATATAATTCCATCTGACCAATTAGTAGCTGGTACAAACATTATTGCTGTCGAAATACATCAACGAAGCAGTAGCAGTTCAGATATAAGTTTTGACTTGAAACTTTCTACCACAAGCCAAACTTTGTCGGCTTTTAGAAAAGCACCTTATCTAATATATTCAGGTGATAATACCGAAATGATCATCCTTTGGCAATTAAATTTTAATATAAACAGCACTTTGGATTGGGGAACTGATTTAACGTATAGTACCGGTAGTCAAACGACTAACGAATACGGATATGATCATCAACATAAATATACGATCACAGATTTATCAAATTCAACTGATTATTATTACCGAGTAATTGCAAATACAGATACTATAAAAGGTCATTTTGTGTCAGGTCCTTCTGATGAAGTATCTGATATAACATTTATAGCTTATGGAGATACAAGAACAAATCCCGATGACCATGATATGGTAGCTCAACAGATATTGAATACATATTCCAACGATCCTGAAGCGCAAACAATGATTCTATTATCTGGGGATATGGTATCAGATGGAAATGTGGAAAGTTATTGGGATGAGCAGTTTTTTGATCCTGAATATACGAAGATTCAAGAGATGCTCAGATCAGCTCCCCTTGTTTCAGCATTAGGAAATCATGAAGGATCAGGTATATTATTTGGAAAGTATTTCCCATATCCATATTATGAATCAGGAGACTATTATTGGTCATTCGATTATGGTCCTGTACATATAAGTATTGTAGATCAAGATACCTTTTACAATCCTGGGAGCACACAATATCAGTGGCTTGAAAATGATCTTGCGAGTACGACAAAAAAGTGGAAGATAGTTATGTTTCATGAACCCGGATGGTCTGCTGGGGGGCATGGAAATAATACAGATGTACAAAACTACATTCAGCCCCTATGTGAAAAATACGATGTTCAGTTTGTAATTAACGGGCACAATCATTATTACTCTAGAGCTGTAGTAGAAAGAGTGAATCATATAACAACCGGTGGTGGTGGCGCACCTCTTTATAGTCCGGATTCATCTTATCCTAATATTGTAAAAGTTAATCAATCTAACCATTTTACAAAGTTACATATTAGTGGTGATACCTTGTATTTTACAGCGATTCGTTCAGATGGAACTGTCATTGAACAATTTTCATATAACAGGATTTATGTCTGGAATGGATCTGTAAATACAGACTGGAATAATGGCGACAATTGGGATATGGGAGTTGTTCCTAAAGCAGTTTCAGAGGTATTGATTCCCTCAGGTTTGACAAACTATCCGGAAATAGACGGGATGTATGAATGCCATAAAATAGTCACAGAGGCAGGAACTAATTTGCATATTCTCAATTCCGGACAGTTGAAGATTCATTAAAAAGTTATACTATTTGTCGTCTATTTGCCTATAATATTTTGTGGAATTAGGCCTTTTTCAAATAAAATATATTACTTTTATACCAAAAGTGATTATTTATGTTTAGAGTCTTCTACATCTTGTTATTTCTTTCGATAATTAGTGCTTCAAATGCCCAATCTGAGTTGGATTCATTGAGAAAAGTATCCAAAAGGTTGATGATGACCGATAGAGATGCTTATTTTGAAGTATCAAAGAAAATAATTAAATTATTGAAGGAAGAAAAATCCGATTCTTTGTTGGCACTATATTATCTGTCTAATTCAATGATGCGCCAAATGGGTAAGGAATATCAAAGAGCTTTGGAATATAATGATAGCGTGTTATTGTTAAAGGATATTCCTATGCATTTGTCACTCAGAGCCTCATTAGGGAAAGCAGAGATGATGTGGAAATTGAATTACCCGATTGATGATGTATTTAATATTTTAGATAAAAACCTAGAAATCACTATTAAATTAAATGATAGTATATCTATTTCTTC
>JALVAD010000015.1 GCA_027011385.1 Saprospiraceae bacterium
CCTTTAACATCAAAATCACTTGCATTCCGGCAAATCGCGAATATTTCTTTTTTGATATGTCTTCTTAGAACTAAAATAGTCTGAACTATTCAATAATTTTTTATCCGAATTATATTCTTCATATATATTTTTCTTGAAATTATAGACTATTGAATCAATTTCTGGTAATGGCAATAAAACATAATAATCCTCGCAGTGTTTATACATAAAATCTTTCCATCTGAATAGTGACTCATATTTAACCATTTGGTTATTCACATAAACTTTTTTTGCTTTTTTCCAATATCGAACTTGCTTTTTTGAGGTCTTTGTGGATTGGAAACCTAACGTTATGCTGACAATATCAATTTTATTTACTTCAAAACCTTTCTTCCAATATATTGGCTTATTTGCAGACTTTCTATACTTAAAATAATCAAAATTAGCAATTATCAACAATACTGACATAAAGAACATCATCATTAATATTGGCTTTATTAAATCATTATTATTACTATGTCCTCTTACTTCTCTCATATTTTTTAATCCCAACATTTTGGCAAATAACGCTTGTATTTAATGTTTAATGATTTTTTTATTATTAAGTTATCAGAAACAGTAAAAAGATTATCATCAATTCTATGTCTTAAATACATTTTTTTTGGAGAAAATTGATAGATCACTGAATCAACATTTCCTCCGCTAAGAATATAATAAAAGTTATCACAATTTTTTATAACAAACTCCCCCTTATTGTATAATGAATCAGGGGCAATAGGAATATTATTGACATATACACGATCAATCCTACGCCATCGATCTCCGTGGTCGACTGTTTCACTCATATATTCATTATTTAATGCAAACGAAATAGTGTTAATTCCTCTATCTTTAAAACTTTTTATCCATCTTTTCTTAGCCTCAATACCTAACCTTTCTCTCTCTTGAATGGTTTCTTTTGATGGAACAATTAAATATAAAAAAAAATATATTCCCAATAAAACTAGAATCATGTATAAAAATTCTTTAGGAATAAATGATAAAAATTTATTATTCATCTTATTTCTTTAGAGCATTTATAATTAATTGCGTCACTATATCTCCAACATTGCTAGCAATTCCTATTGGTGTAATAAAATCTACAAATTTAACCCATGCAATCAATATATCAAAAGGATTTCTATCTTTTGTTAGTGAGAATATATCTTTATCCGGTGAGTTGTGATTCTGGTGTGCAGCGAGATTTAAGCCGGCAAGATGTGGGTACACACCAACTTCAAACATTAAATTTCCAAATATAAACCGGCTTCAAAATCACTCCTTGCAGTCGTGCTTTCGAGTCCTAAGCTTCCCTATCTATATTCCATTCTTTCCCCTGCCAGATATCTTTCGCCTTTAAAAGTTTGTCAACTTTGGCTACGAATTCAAAATTTTTCATTCCTCTCCACTTAGGTGCTATGAGCATATTTTTTGGAGACTCACTTATAAATCTCTCTAGGATGATATCGGGTCTAAGCATTGAGATAAATTTGGTAATAAATTCAATATACTCATTTGCAGTGAATAAATTAAACATCTCGGGGGTCGTGACAATTTGTTTTGCCATTTCTGTTCCCTTTACTATTTGAAGCTGATGAAGTTTTAGCAAATCTATCGGTAGCTTTGAAATCTCTACTGCATGATTTAACATTTCTTCTCTTGTTTCTCCTGGCAAGCCTATTATAAGATGTGCACCAAGCTCAATTCCCCTATTTTTCGATAGTTCATAAGCATCTATTGTATCCTTGTATGTATGACATCTATTGGTAATCATCAAGCTTTTGTCTAGAGTGCTTTCCACTCCAAATTCAAGGGAAATATAATAGTCTTTGGCAAGTTTCTCGAGGAAATCCAGTAATTCAGGACTAATACAATCAGGTCTAGTGCCGATGACTAAACCAACAATATCAGGATGGCTTACAGCCTCTGCATAAAGAGATTTTACCAAATCCAATTCCGCATAAGTATTGGTATAAGATTGAAAATATGCCAGATATTTCTGTGTTTTGTACTTGCTTGAGAAAAAAGCAATACCTTCATCCAACTGGTTGGTAACACTTTTTTTTGGCTTACAATACAATGGAGTATATGATCCTATATTGCAATATGTACAACCTCCTACCCCTTTTGTTCCATCTCTATTTGGACAGGAAAAACCGATATTTATCGATATCTTTTGTACTCTCTCACCAAAAGTATTTTTTATATAAGTCGAATAATTATTGTATCTTTTTTCTCCTTTGTGAATCATATTTCAAGTTTATTTTTACTCAAATCTTAGAAAAAACCCTAATTGCTTTTGGTGAACAAGACACTTCTACTGGAAATTTTCCATAGATTTCACCATCAGGTGATAAAACCTTTTGCTTCTTAGCATGCAATTTAATCGATTCTGCGTGCATATAATCGACAAAAGGGGTATCCACATGTGATCCATCAAATATCTTTGGAAAAGTTTTAAGCAAATTGATGCGACTCAATTTATTCAATACTATCAAATCAAGTTTTCCATCATCGATTTTAGCCTTAGGAGCAATCAGATAGTCTCCTCCGGTATATCTTGAATTTGAAATAATCACAAATACATTTTTCCATTTTTTCTTAATTCCATCAATGGTAATAAAAAGGTCAAATGGTTTAAGTTTTATAGTATTATATAAAACTCCAAGAGTATACGAAGTAGCACCAAAAACTTTTAGCTTGGAGGCAGTTTGAGCAACATCCGTTATAAAGCCAAAACCCATCATATTGGCATAGTAAAATGTATTCTTATCTGATTTCACTTGCGCAATATCAATCAATTTGGTTTTTCCCTCAGCAATTGCGTCAATAAATGGCTCCAACTTAGTTTCTCCATCAATCAAATCCCTAGACAAAGAATTCCCCGTACCAACAGGCAAAATACCCAAAGGAATATCAATCTGCTGTCCTAATTTCATATATGCATTCAATACATTGAAAAAACTTCCGTCTCCCCCCGCAACTACTAAACCGTCATATTCACTCAAATCAATTGACTTTAGAACATTTAGAATACTTGAGGAGTCTTCTGTTAATTCAAATCGAGCATCAATAGATTTCTCTTGAAATAGACTTTTAATACTCTCCAATTTTACTTTTGCTCTACCTCCACCGGCAAATTGATTATAAATACAAAGTACTTTCATTTATCATTTTTATATTTTAAAAGATGCGAATATAAAAATAATATATCCAATTCATCTAGCTTTGTGCGTATTTTGGTAAAAATATAATTTGAAATATTGAAGAGTGATCATGCGACATCACGTCTCCCTTCCCTTACTAAGGGCTTATGTTATGACACATCTTTTAATAAGTGTAATAACGAAAGCTTTCTCATGAGAGAATTGATTCAAGTTTTAGCACCCATCCCCGACCCTTCCCTCACAAAGGGAAGGGAGAAGAGGGGTGATTGATTAACAAAAATAGCAATTTGAAAATTATCTTGTTTTATAACTAAATGGTATTTTTTTGTGAAAAAAGCGGTGCTATTGCGGGTTGCAACTTCCTCCCTTGTAAGGGAGGATTGAGGTGGGTTCTAAATAAAATTTTTTGCTAAAAGATGTGTCACAACGAAGGCCTTGCGAAGGGAAGGGTCGGGGATGGGTTCTGATATCGGCAATTTTTCAACACGCCCAAATATCAAATGTGATTAATAAGTATCAAGCCGAAAAGTTGTGGGTTAGCATCCATTCTTAGTTTTGTTGGTTGTCAAAAGACATTATTCATTTTAGTGGCAAAAGGAGTTAAAATACGTGAAAAATGAATAGCTATTCCGATTTTGATAAATCGGTTCTCTCATTATTTAGTGACATTTAGTCCCTAAATTTCGTAAACGAACCATTCGTTCATTGTTTCGTTTTTGGAATTTATACTGAGCTTGCCGAAGTATCAAGACAAAAAATGAAAATACGGCTTATTTATCCAATATGGAAATATATCTTATTTATTCCCCCAACTTTTCATCTTGATCCATTAATAATTAATTAATAATTCACCACTATAGCTCTTAATTAATGTAAGCAAACAAAACAATAGTCTCAGGATTTAAGGGAAAATAGAATAGGGGCAGATTCTACAAAAAAAAATCTTAAAACAAATAACTTAATGAGAAAAGTAATAGGATTCTAAATGCAATAGGACATACTAAAAACGGCAGAGGCAATAGACAACTGCTCAACTCGTGTAAAACCACATCACAGAAACCAAACTTTCCATGAATCAATCTTACACTAAAAATACAACTAAACGCCTAACCAACTCTCGTATTCTTCTTCTTTAGATTTATATCTGGAGATAGAAGTATACTTTTTTTGATCATTGTTCAAATGAAATAATTTAACAAAAAATTCAATTAATTTGCTCACGGGATAAAATTTTAAAATGTTCATGTTCAAAAAATAACTAAAACTAAAATATATACTAAAAATACTTCAATCTTAACTATATGTTCATATTATTTGCAAAA
>JALVAD010000016.1 GCA_027011385.1 Saprospiraceae bacterium
GATCTCAATCTTCTAAAATTTTTATTATTTAATGTACACGATGTAGAAGAAATATTGAAATTTCCTAAACACAATGATTTTGATAAAGAGACTATAAATATGTTTTTGGATGCAGCAAAAGACTTATCGGATCAAGAGCTTTATCCATATTATCAAGAATTTGATAAAAAGCCTGCTGTGTATGAAGATGGTGGAATAAAAATACATCCACAATTGGATAATATATTCAAAGCAATAGTTGAAAGTGGCTGGGTCGGTGCTCATTTTTCTCCTGAAAATGGCGGGATGAATCTTCCACATATGATAGAAGGTGCAACGGGACATATATATAGTGCAGCAAACAATCACGTTTCAGGATATTTGGCATTGACAGTTGGATCTGCCAATCTTATTACGAGTTTCGGAACTCAAGAACAAATAGATACATATGTTCCCAAAATGCTGGAAGCTTCTTGGATGGGGACAATGTGTTTAACAGAACCGGAAGCAGGTAGTTCTCTTGGAAATCTTAGGACTACAGCAAGTCCAACGGATGAAGGACATTATGATATTAAAGGACAGAAGATTTTTATTTCCGGAGGAGACCATCAATTTGCAGAAAACTTTATCCATATGGTATTGGCTAGAATAGATGGAGCACCTAATGGCTCAAAAGGTATATCGCTATTTATTGTACCAAAATATAGAATCAAAGGTGATGGTAGCTTGGAGTTCAATGACGTATTGACAGCAGGTGATTATCAAAAAATGGGACAAAGAGGATATTGTACTGCACATTTGATGTTTGGCGAAAATGATGATTGTAAAGGTTGGCTTGTCGGAGAACCAAACAAAGGATTGAAATATATGTTCCAGATGATGAACCAAGCAAGATTGGAAGTAGGAATGACTGCAACATCCATAGCTATGTCTTCATATTATCACTCTCTTCAATACGCAAAAGAAAGACGTCAAGGGAAAAAGTTAAATGACACTGGAGAAAGAGCTACTGAACAAGCTTTGATAATAGAGCACCCGGATGTAAGGAGAATGTTGTTATTGCAAAAATCAGTAGCTATAGGCTCTTTGTCACTACTAATGGAATCTTTTAAGCTTTATGATATAGTAGAAAATACTGAAGGAGATAAAAAGAATGATGCCTTCTTAATGTTAGACCTTCTTACCCCAATTGCAAAAGCATACCCTTCTGAATACGGCTTGCACGCTGCAAGCAATGGAGTTCAGGTTCTGGGTGGATACGGATTTACCGTCGACTTCCCCCAAGAACAATTCTTAAGAGATATTAGAATTACCTCAATATATGAGGGAACTACTACTATTCAATCTATGGATTTATTGGGAAGGAAAATCACTGCTCAGAACGGTAAAGCATTGCTTCTATTGATGGAAAGAATCAATAAGGATATAGCTAAAGCTAAAGAAAGTCCTGTCTTGGAAAAATACGCAGGAAAACTGGAAGAGGCAATTGTAGTTGTTCAAAAGACATTAGAGCATTTACTTCCATTTGCTTTCCAAAAGAAATATCAAAGCTATCTTAAAAACGCAACTTTATTCCTTGAATTATTCAGTCATGTAGCTATCAGTTGGCAATGGCTAAAAATCGGAATCAATTCTCTGGAATCAACTGATTATAATGAAAATTTCAATCAAGGAAATATTCTCACTATGAAGTATTATTTTAATTATGAATTGCCAAAAATAAACTATCTATCAGATACTATTGTGACAGCGGAAAGTGTTACTGTTGATGATGGAAACGATTATATTAATTAATTGTGTATGCAAGAAAACACTTCAATTTAACAAATTGCCTGTTTTCTTGCATCCACTATATAAAACTATTTAACAATGAATTTTAATGAAATAGCTGAAAGCATAAAAGAACAAGCAAAAAAAGTATCTCCTCTAGGCGGAACTTTCAAATTGGTAATCGATGACAATATCGTTTTTGTTGATGGTTCAGGAGACGAAAATGTTGTGTCCTTTGAAGACAAAAAAGCTGATTGTACCATATCAACTTCACAAAAACACCTTGTAGATATGATGAATGGAGATTTAAACCCGATGATGGCAACAATGACGGGAAAGGTAAAAATAGATGGAGATATGGGACTTGCGATGAAATTACAATCATTGCTGTAAGACATTGTTCTATATAAATATTAATAATATATAAAATAAATTAATATTTTTTATAATATATTGAACTATTTGCAGTACCTTAGCGTTCTAGAGGTATAATACTTTTAAAAAGTACTGCTAAAAGACGAAAAAATAGCATAACTTAATTGTAAAAATATAAATGGTGTACCGCGTATTTGGTATGCTAAAGATGTAGTTTTCTTATTTTGAGACCTTAGTCGAAAGAGCCCATATTTACGCTGGTAAGTTTGGGCTTATTTTTTTTAAAGCTGCTCTTGGATTTTTTCCAGCTTATTTTTGATTTGCTTTAGTTTTGATATAAGCTTTTTATTTATTCTTTCTGTTTTCACCATTGATTTCAACTCTTCCTTAGCACCTTTTATAGTATAGGCTTTTTCCTTCAACAATATATATATTTTATTGATAATAGCTATATCTTCTTTGGTATAACGCCTATCGCCCTTACGATTTTTTTTTGGATGCAATTGAGTGAATTCTGTCTCCCAGTATCTAAGCGTTGAATCGTTTAAACCGAACATTGAAGAAACGTCGCTAATGGTATAATACAATTTGGTAAGATTATTAAGGTCAATCATTTTATTTTATATTCTAATAAAGGTTTAATTTTTTTTCCTTTTTTTACGCCTAATACCACACTCCTGTGATATTTGGCATAAGTGGGTATTTGAAATATTATTTCATTATTGACAATATTGCGTTTAAGTTTTACAATTTTGCCTCTACGATACATCACTATATTAGGAATTTTCCCCTTGTATTTTATTTTTACTATAGAATACTTCTTCTTTGCGCTTAGGTAAGCTGATTTCGGATAAAAATCGATAATATCTTTTGACGTGAAAAATTCTCCATGCGGAAATGCAAAATTTTTAAATTCCTGCTTAGTCACAGGTTTTTTAAGCAATTGCCATTTGCTATTATCCGGAAAATGATTTAACGCAAAAAGTTCCGGAGAGCTCATAAAGAATCCTTCATGATAGTCCCTGTGATATCTACCGGATCGATGATCAACAGTTCCGGCTGCCCAAGTAGCATCTAGCAAATACCATTTTCCATCGATTTTTACAGCATTCCAAGCGTGAGCTGAATGTTTAGGATATTTCCCGATTTGCATAGGACTAGTTTTTGTAACGCCTGTTATATATTTGGCTTCTATTCCAATTGCTTTGCACATATATTGAAAAAGATAAGAATAGTCTTCACAAACACCTTTTCCGGTTCTATAAGTTGTAGCAATTCTACGCTCTCTAAGCTTTTTTCGTTTTATAGCAATTTCCCTTTTAGATCTGCCTTTAATTCTATATCCGCCTTTTCTTTGATTGCTTTTGAATTTTCTATAATCGTATTTGATATTGTGCGTAATCCATATAAAAATCGACCTGACTTTTTCCTCTTGTGTAGTAAAAGGAGCCGTTAGTTTCTTTGCTAAATCTTTGTAATTTCCAGTCTTATGCACAGATCTGGCATACTTATCCACTCTTTTGTAATCAACGGCAAATGAATAGTTACTCATTGCCAAAAAAAACACTATTACAAAAATCCTTACAATCATATATAATCTATTTTCTTTTATAACTACAAATTAAACAAATTATGATAAATCTTTCTGTAAATATATAAATAAATTGATTAAATTTTATCAATAGAATCGATAGGGTGCAAATTATGCAATTGTCATAATAATAGTCCTGTTCCGATATATTTATTTTTACGGCTAGCAATAGTTCGTGAAATAATTTTGATAAGTTGAGTAAACCAAATATTCTACTGTTTTATTACACTTATCATAATATATCCAACTTCCATTGTTTTTAAGAATTCGTCCATTTACAATATGTTTACGTAGTTCTTTCATTTATCCAATAAATTTTGCACCAGCAATTGCAACCCCAATCCCCAAAATTGCCGAAAAGATAGTCATAGGAATTAATGCTTTTTTGTCTTTTGGATAAACCATAATCATAATTGGAATTGCAGAAAGCTCGCCTAAAATCAACCCTTTTAGCCACGGTTCAATATTCCAGTCAACAAATGGGATTATTAGTCCTAAAATTACCCAATGTGAAAAAGCAGATAAGTTTGAAACTTTATCTAATTTTTTAATTATCATCGGAACTACGTCAATTATCCCTGCAATTATTCCTATTATTAATGCGATTAAAATATTGTTCATATTATGTCAGTTTTTAAATATTTATTATTTCCCGGTTTAGATTTCTTAACCCGAAAAATTCACGAAAAAAGAACAAAATTGGGCGTAAAAGTCATATCTTTACGGTGTTAACAAAAAACATTAACTTTTAAAAACACCCAATTTTGAGCAACAAAGATACAGTATTTTATC
>JALVAD010000017.1 GCA_027011385.1 Saprospiraceae bacterium
ATATTAATGCTTTTTATAGGTATTAATAATATTGTTAGTGCTCAAAATTGTAGTGGGCCATTTGAAGTCGACCTTTCAAGTAATGAAGAGCATACTATTGATGAAGTACTTTATCAATTAGGTATAAGTACATTAGATGAATTGTGTAATTACGATGAGCAATACAGTATGGTCATTGGAGGAACTCTTTTTTTAGACAAACCGGGAGAGGAAATCTGTTTTGATGGAATCAATATAAAAATGTTAGAAGGAGCTGATATTATGGTTAGAAATTATACTACATTGTCATTGAATGGGGTACAAATCTTTGGTTGTGGAACGATGTGGCGACACATAGATGGAGGAGGTTACTCAACAATAAATGTTACATATAGTGCCATTGAGGATGCTAGAACTGCAATAATTGTGGGAAATCATTCTAGTGTTAATTTGCATAATTCCACCTTTAACAATAATGATAATTCTGTTTTTGTCGGACATTCTGATTCAAACGATAATCATGACAATATTTCTGTTTCCGGATGTACATTTTCTTCAGATGCAAATTATTTGGGGAATGGATTGCCATCTTCAGGAATTACTCTTAATTATGAAGAATACCAAAATTTAAGCCCCCAAGCTGGTGAAGTAAATGTATTTGATAATCTTGCATCAGGAATAGTAGCTTGGCATACGACAATTAGAGTCAATAATTGTTTATTTAAGAATATAAGGGGCAGTAATAGTTTTGATTACGGAGTTTTTATACACCGTGCTAAAGCTTTATCAAGAGTTTCTAATAATATATTTGAAAATTCGGATAATGGGCTGAAAAGTAGATACTCACGAATTGAAGCAAGAAATAATGAAATGTACGATGTTGAAAAAGGGATTATTGTAATCGGTTCTAGTAATATTTTATTGGAACAAAATGAGATTCATGCTTCAAGTAATGGAATCCAAATTAGTTCTTGCGATAGATATCCATCTTATGCGGATTTTGAAGCAATTGACAATGAGATTGAAATAATCGGTAATAATAGCGCTGCCAAAGCTATAAGCATATATTCTTCGGATGAATTTATTGCTAAAGAAAATGATATTACCCTACATTCAAATGATGCAGGAATATATGTGTCAGGATCTGACAATACAACAATTGAAGAGAATTCAATTACTGTACAAGGTTTTGCCGGAGTAAACACAGATGCAATTCACTTGGAAAATTCCGGTTTTGCAGATGTTACTTACAATGATATGGAAGATTACGGTCCGGGTTGCAATGGAGAGAATATTGGAATTTTTGCAGATGGTTCTTTTGGTACTTTTGCTTGCAATATTACTCATGATTTTAAAAAAGGAATTAATTTTTATACCGAATGTGATAATTCTCGATTAGATGGTAATAGGTTCTATGACAATGCTAGAGATTTAGTCTTAGGAGATGCAGTAATTTCTTCAACAACAGTCATCGGTAAACAAGGCGATTTCGATGAGTACAAAGGCTGGGGAAATAGGTGGCTAAGTGATAATGGTGGCTCTGCTTATAATTATTCTCCAAGTGATTATGTCGATGATTCTAAATTTCTTGTAAATTCTAATGTGGGTGCAATGTATAAACCGGAAAATATTGTGGCTGCATCAGATGATTGGTTTTTGGATGATCCTAATGCTACGAACGAGTCCTCCTGTTCTTATTTGCCTGATGTCTCTGATCCTCCTTTAGGTCCCGGAATGTTGGATTGCGAGGATATTATCAAGAAGATATTGAAAATCGATACATCAAAAGTATTCGGAGATTGCGAAAAAGCAATATGGGAATATCATTATTTCAAAAAATTGTTGATTTTGAAGAAAAACAATCTTTTGGAAGGGGATTGTCTTGGTTTTTATAATGAAAATTCAGATAGTGTATTGCTACAAATAGCAAAAGTGGATTCTGCTATAGCAAATATCCTGATAAATCAGTCTGTTGACACTGTATTGTATAATGGGATAACAGATACTCAGGAGGAATTGGATAATTTGTTTGATCAGGGTGAATATAATACACCGGTGTGGAAAGAGACGATGGAACAATACAATGAGTTGACTCAAGAGTATGGTGTTTTGATGCAAGAAGAAAAGGAGTCTGATATTCAGAAAGCCGATAGTGTGCAAAATGTGATAGGTGAAATTGTAGTAAATGATTCTTGCTTGCATATCTTGCTGAAAACATTTAATATTAAGCTGGATTATATCAAAAGCGATACGCTTACTCCTGCCCAAAATGATTATATTACTGAGGTGTCCGAATTGTGCCCCAATGAATATGGTGATGGAGTATATCTTGCAAGGGCAATGAGAAGTATGTATGAAAATGTGAGATATGCGAGTCCGGAAGAATGTTATTCCGGTAATATCGAACCGAGAAGTGCTTCAAATCTACATTTGGTTGACAAACTTGAGGTCTATCCAAATCCTGCAATTGATGAAGTCAATATTTCACTTGATATACCAAAAGGCGAAGCTGGAAGATTGAGTGTTGTTAATCTGCAAGGTCAAAAGATTAAAGAGTTCATTGCCAATAAGGCGAGAAGTAGCTTTAAAATAAATACAAAAGGATTTGAATCCGGTATTTATATTGTGAAATACATTTCTGATGCCGGCTCACTAAGTGTGAAAAAATTGATAATTGATAAATAAAATTGACATTGACCTTTAGGGCTATTGCAGCCTTGAAGGTCTTTTTATTAAAACAAAAACAAATATGAAAAGATTAATAATAATATATTTTGTAATAAGCTCATCTTTGTCAGCTCAAAATAAAATGGATTATAAATGGGTAATGGGATTGAATCTTGTAGATATACGAGGTGGTGATATTATAGGTTTTGATAATCGTAGGTCGATTGATACGGGTTTTTTAGCATTTGCTATGGGGAGAAATTGTGTAAATATTTGTGATAAATACGGCAATCTGTTGATGTATTCCAATGGTTGTGCCATTGCAGACAGGACACATCATATTATGGAAAATGGAGATAGTATCAATTATGGAGCTTATTGGGATAAACATTGTGCGGATAAATACATTTCGGGATATCCCGGGTCTCAAAATACAATCATACTTCCGGATCCTAATAATATGGAAAGCGGCAATAATGGATATTATATGATTCATAAAAGAACTGAAATAAAGAAAAACCCTTGGCATTTATCCACACCGGAACTATATTACAGTTATATTGATATGGATGCAAATACCGGAAACGGAAAAGTGATAAAAAAAAATATATCTATTTTTAAAACAAAAAGTTTGGCTATAGGCTATATGACTGCTTGCAAACACGCAAACGGAAGAGATTGGTGGATAATGCAAATAGAAAAGGATACAAATATATATTTCAAGGTATTGTTGACAAAAGATACTATAATGGTTGTGGATTCACAAAGTTTGGTCGGCACATTCCCTGAAGGATATAGTCGTGGACAAGCGGTATTTACACCCGATGGTAGCAAGTGGATAGTATTCAATGAAGTTGATAAAGTATTTATATATGACTTTGATAGGGAGACAGGAGAGTTGAGCAATCTGAAGAGAGTCAACCCTCAGGATAGTGGTAAATTTGTAGGGGTAGCTGTATCTCCAAACTCCAGATTTGCATACTTGTCGGCAAAATATGATCTCTATCAGATAGATTTATGGGCTGATGATATAGAATCATCGCTTGTGCATATAGATAAAATTGACGGATTTAGAGACCCTACCTGGCCAAGTACATTTAGTTTGGCACAACTTGGTCCTGATTGCAAGATTTATATTGTAAACGGGGGCACCAACAACTATCTCCACGTAATCAATAAACCAAATGAAAAGGGTAAAGCTTGTGATTTCCAGCAGCACTCATTTTATCTTCCCAATAGAAATTATAATGGTTCACTGCCCAACTTTCCCCACTTTCGCATAGACGAGGATCAGATATGTGATAGTTCATTGACGATGATACCGAGAGCATTTTGGGTAGCAGATAAAATTGATGTTAGCATATATCCCAATCCTGTCCGTGACAATATGACCTTGCGGTTTAGTTCACCTGTGACTAAGGAAATGAGTTATACGCTATATGATATACAAGGTAGGAAAGTAAAAATCGGACGATTACCGATGCTTAAAGAAGAAGTGAATATAGATATGGGATATAAAAAAGCAGGATTGTATATGTTGCAAATCACTGGAGATAGAGGAGAAATACTGTGGGGAGGGAAGTTGGTGGTGGAGTAGTTGTCTGAATTAGGCTGGAGTGAAGCGAAAGTCCCGAGTAGCGGAGCGTACCGAGGGAATTTGTAGGATTAGAGGATTGTAGGATTTTTTATTAAAAAAACAGCGATAATCCATAAAAAATCGTTATGTTTGAAGGAAAGATCGAAATAATGGATGTAAAAGGGAAATTGCTTTATAGTTTGGAAGTAAATAAATATAAGACAAGTTTTGAAGTTGATATAAAAGACTTTAATTCCGGACTATATTTGGTTAAATAT
>JALVAD010000018.1 GCA_027011385.1 Saprospiraceae bacterium
TAGTCCAATAAATTGTACTATACCGATTGCATATTCAATATAGTTCAATAAATTGAACTATTTTCATATAGCATCGGTATTTTTTTGTGTAATTTTCAAGTAGTATCGGCATTATACCAAATCTTATTGGACTATTTGATATTTGAAATTGGTATAATATTTCTTTGAAACAGATTTCTATTTTCGTGCTGAGCCATTCCTAAACATCTTTAACAATATTTTGGCAAATAAAAAACAATAATATCTTTTAAGCCGGCTTGAAAGTAAAGAGCATTTGTAAGAAATGATTTTTTAATACGATCATCAAACTCATATCATTTTGATTTTCAATGAATAACGTTATTGAAGTATCTTTACAAAAAATGACAATCATATTTTGTTTTATGGTAAAAAAAAATTACTTTTGTGGCATCAAACTCAAAAATAAACTTAAAAAATGAGAAAACTTAAAAATTTATTTCTATTTGCTGTTCTAGGATTAATGGCAAGTAATGTTTTTGCTCAAGGTACTGTTAAGGGTACTGTTGTTGAAGCAAATACAAACGAACCTTTACCCGGTGCCGACGTAGTAGTTGCCGGAACCAGCAAAGGGGTAGCAACTGATTTTGACGGAAACTTTGCTTTGGAAGTACCCGCAGGAAGTCAAACTATCAAAATTACATTTGTTGGTTATGAAGGCAAAACAGTTGCCGTTAATGTAGAAAACGGTAAGACTGCCAATTTAGGTAAAATTACTTTGTCTCCTAGTGCTTCTTCACTTGCTGAAGTAGTGATTGTGGGTACCGGAGTTATTGACTTAGCTAAAGACAGAAAAACACCTATTGCTGTCTCTACACTAAAAGCTGCTGAAATTCAAGAAAAAGTTGGTAACTTTGATTTACCTGACTTGTTAGCCGCAACCCCTTCTGTTCAAGCAGTAAAAGGTGGTGGTTATGGTGGTGGCTCTATGTACTTACGTGGTTTTAATCAAACTAACACAGCTTTTTTGCTTAATGGACAGCCCATTAACGGAATGGAAGATGGTAAAATGTATTGGTCAAACTGGTCAGGTGTTTTAGATATTGCTAATGCTGTGCAAGTGCAAAGAGGATTGGGTTCTTCAAAACTAGCTATTTCTTCTGTAGGAGGTACGGTTAACATTGTAACTAAAACTGTAGATAAAAAACAAGGTGGTTTTGTAAGCGCAATGGCTGCAAATGACAATTATTATAAAGCAACTGCATATTATTCAACCGGAATAATGAGTAACGGTTTGGCTGTAGCTGCTATGTTTGGTCACTGGCAAGGAGATGGATATAGAAATGGGACAGCCGGACAAGGACAAACTTATTATTTTTCATTGGGGTATAAACCAAATGAAAAACATATTTTCAACTTCTTAGTTACCGGCGCACCTCAATGGCATGGTGATGCTTGGACATTAAGTTTAGATAAATATTTAAAACATGAAGAAGGTGGTCGTTTTAATCCTTATTACGGATTTAGAAATGGCGAACTGTATCCCGGATTGAGAAATTTTTACCACAAACCTATTATTAATTTAAGTTGGGATTTCAATATTAGTGATGATTCGAAATTATCAACTGTTGTATATGGTTCTCTTGGACGAGGTGGCTATGCATATATGGAAAGAGCAGCTTGGGGATTAGTTGATTCCGATAAAGATGGCGGAATGGATTTTGACAGTTTAGTAGCATTAAATGAAAGCCAAGCTGACGGTAATGCCAAAGGATTTATGAAAGGTTCTTATAACGGTCATAATTGGTACGGCTTAGTTACCAATTTTGAAACAAAATTAAATGACTTTTTATCATTTAATATTGGGGGTGATGTAAGGATGTATAATGGAAAACATTTTAGAGCGGTAGTTGATTTTATGGGCGCAGACCATTATGATACACATAGTACCTATAGTGGCAACTACTCGATGGATAATAATTTTGGTGGTTATAATCCTTGGGCAGCAGTTACCAACTTTAATAATGATCACAAGCAACGATATAGTTATGACTATGAAGAATTTATCAACTACTATGGGGTTTTTTCCCAATTAGAGTATGCCAAAGATAAATTATCCGGCTTTGTTCAAGCAGCAGTTTCTAATCAAAGTCATCAAGCTGTTAATTACTTCAATTATCCTGAGGTTAAAAAATCTGAAATATTGAACAATTTAGGTTATAATATAAAAGGTGGAATGGCATATAAGTTCAATGAGCACAACACTTCTTTTGTTAATGCAGGTTATTATTCAAGACAACCTTTCCATGATAATATTTTCGCTAACTTAAGAAAGTCGATTGATGTTGATAAGTATGCAAATAAAAATGAAACCGTTATTGGGTTAGAATTAGGTCACAATGTGGCGCTTGAAAAATTTAAAATGGGTGTGAATCTGTATTATACCAAGTGGTTGGATA
Source organism: Saprospiraceae bacterium (assembly GCA_027011385.1). Classification (GTDB taxonomy): domain Bacteria; phylum Bacteroidota; class Bacteroidia; order Chitinophagales; family Saprospiraceae; genus JADJGA01. The sequence goes on from JALVAD010000018.1 coordinate 2,418, forward strand.
GAACGCATACTTATATTGAAAGAGACGATTCTGACCCTAACAATATTAAAATATATGATATTCAACAAAATGGCATCAATGAAATTCATAAAGGAATTGAAGTTGATTTTAATTATAATCCTATCAGATATCTTCATTTATTTGGATTTACCTCATTAGGTGATTGGAAATACGGAAAAGAGCCAACTACAAAAGTATTTGACGATGAGTCTGGTAACGAAATAACAGATACTTATACAGGAAACTTACCAGGTAGTTATAAGGAAGGTGATATTATTGGTGGCGCTTCCCAATTCACAGCTGCTTTAGGTTTGGATTATCGATTTATTAAGGATTTCAAGTTTAATGTTATTCAAAAATATTATGACAGACTGTATTCATTGGGCGGTGTACCTCTTCCTAGATATAGTATTGTTGATGCAGGTTTGACTTATAAGTTGCCTGTAGGAAAAGGTAATTTAAAGTTCCGCTTGAATGTAAACAATATCTTTGATAAGTTCTATATTGAATTCTCTAAAGGTGGACAAAAAGTTGATGATACAACCACTGACACATGGAATGGTGTAGATGTTAGAAACAACGTGAGCATTGGCTATGGAAGAACGTGGAATTTTGGAGTGAAATACTCATTCTAATATTAATTCTTTTAATATTTTATCCCCGCAAATGCATTTTGCGGGGATTTTTTTATAAAAAATAACTAAAAGATTAGTTTAAACGAAATATTTAGTTTATCTTTGCGTTATTAATTTAGTCGAAAGTTTATAAAGTTACAATGTTCATAAAATTGTCGCGTGTTAAACATTGTGAACTTTCAGCCTTTAACCTATGAAAAATACACTCATCATCATTGCCCTATTAATGCTTGTAAACTTACAAGCGCAAACCCATTGTCATATTAAAGATTATTGGGAACAAATGTTTGTGTTAGATGCCAATACATATAAACAAAAAGTGCACTATTTTATAGATGTAATACCTTTGCCTGAAAAACATAAATGTGCCCGACAAATCAATAAACATATGGCAGATTTAAAATATATCAGATCTAATTTCACAAATTATAAAAATAATAAAAAAGATGTCGAAAGCATAACGGATAGCGTGGTGCGACAACAAAAATTGACAAACCTGCTGAAAAATGACACGATGTTTATACAAGCTATCATGAAAATAGGTGATGCTTGGCAACATAATCCCACTAAAGATACCGTTTCGATGAATACGTTAATGGATATTGCCGCACATTATTTTTATTTGAATAAACAAACAGCTGAAGGCTACTTAGGCGGGCATGTTTGCGTTGGTATCAACGCTCTAAATGCCTTAAAAACTGATAGAAAACCTTTAATAGAGATATTTATTTTTAAAACTATTTTTGATAATTACACCGGCAAAAGCGGTCAAGATAAATATAATATGCATGATGAGTTTGTCAAAGGTATCAAGAATATTTATAAAATAGATTTAGGTAAAGTCAGTGATAAACGCTTGCACTTGGCACAAGGCGCTATGCTTATGTACATGTATCAAAACCAAAACCTTAAATCATTGCTCATAGATGCTTATGAAAAACAAAAAGACAGTTTAGCCTTTGTTTTAGAAAAAAGATAAGTTTTTTCAATCCACTAATAAAGCATAATAACATTTAACTTTATAAACATTATAACATTTAACTTTCTAACATTCAACTCATGAAAAACCTAACCAAAGCCGAAGAACAAATCATTCAAATCTTGTGGCAACTCAAAAAGGCGAGTGTCAAAGATGTACTGAATCGGTTACCCGAACCCAAACCTGCCGTTACCACGGTTTCCACAATCATCAGAATTTTGGAAAGCAAAGGTTTTGTCGACCACCAACAAATGGGAAGAGGATTTGTATATTTTCCTATTGTAAAAAAGGAAGATTACACCCAATTCAGTATGCGCAAAATGCTTAACAATTATTTTGACGGGTCTTTTAAAAATTTGGTCTCGTTTTTTGCCAAAAACGAAGAGATAGATATACAAGAATTGGAAGAAATACTAAAAGAAATTAAAAAGAAATAACCATGATGTATTATGCCCTTCAAGTCTTGC
>JALVAD010000019.1 GCA_027011385.1 Saprospiraceae bacterium
TTTCTTATCTAGTAACCAGATAAAAGGGTTTATTTCATTTTTATAATAGTTTTACTTCCGACTTCAACAATTTTTATTCTATCATCATTTAATTTCTTGATATTCTCCACGGGTTCTTTATAGTGCTCAAAAGTTCCATAATGAACAGGTAAAACTATTTTAGGATTAAGCTCTGATATCATTTTCTTTAACATATGTGAATTTAATGTCAAAGTCATAATCCAACTTCCTTGTTTTGCTGCCCCCATATTCGGAATAAGTAAGTTAATCTCTTTGTTTTTAAGTGCCTTGATCACTTTATTTTTGTAGACAGTATCTCCCGTTATATAAATTGTTATTTTTTCTTTACCTTTAGAAACTGTCAAAAAGTATCCATTTACTTTTCCGGCAAATAATGCGCTTAATGGATTTATGCCGTGAATTGCCGGAATTGCTTCAACTTCAATTTTGTAATCCTTTATATCAAATTCGATTGATTGTTTCCATTTTAAAAATGTCACATCTTTTTTTCCGCTTTCTTTTAATATTTTAATAGAGTTTTTATTGCTGATTAGCTTTACTGAATCTTCAATTTTAAGAAGTCCTTTACTGTCAAGATGATCTTCGTGGTTATGAGTAATCAACCATAAATCTATATTGTCAAAATCTTCTTCAGCATATATTGGTTGTTCAATCCTCTCTGATTTGAACCAAAAATAGTCCTGAATTGTTCCTTTGTTACACAATACAGGATCAACGGCAATATTTAAATTTCCTATTGATATAATAAATGTTGCTCCTCCAATCCAATTAAATATTATTTCCATTAATTAAACTTAAATACTAAAAAAACATTTCAGCTTTATAAGTGCTAATGTCTATAGATTTTAGGATAAATCCACGCTTTTTGAACATTTCCACCATAGTTTCATTTTCTTTTAATACTACTGCATATATCGACTTTAATCCTTTCTTTTTTGTAATATCCAATATCAAATCCATCAGTTTACTTCCTAATCCCAAACCTTGCCATGGATCTGCTACGACTATAGCAAATTCTGCAGACAAATCATCTTTATCATTTACTACTCTTACTACTCCTATCATTTTTTTCTTCCCGTTCTCGGTTATTTCCGCCATAAGAGCCATTTCACGCTCATAATCGATTTGAGTGTATTTCACCAACATCTCATGAGTTATATCCTTGATATATCCGAAAAATCTAAAATACTGTGTTTCTTTAGAAAGATTGGAAAACATTTCTTTTTCCAAGGGTTCATCTTCTGGTTTAATCGGTCGAATAGTCACTTCCAATCCGTCTTTCAATTTGATATTGTATATATATTGTGCCGGATATGGAGAAATAACCAAATGCGAATATGGTTCTTCCCCCTTATCACTTTCCACATAGTCTTTGTCGAGTATAATCCTGGAATCTAAAACCAAACCGGATTCTTCATCTATAGCGTATGGATTGATATCTATTTCCTTAATTTCAGGAAAATCCATAATCAAATAAGCAAATTTGTAGAGCAAAAACTGGATATTTTTTATGTCCACTCCATTCATTCCCCGGTAACCTTTTAGCAGTTGGTATATTTTAGTTCGCTCAATCATCCTCTTTGCCAAAGCCATATTCAAAGGAGGTAATCCTACATCAAGATCCTTAAATAATTCTACTGCAATACCTCCCATTCCAAATAATATTATCGGGCCGAAAACAGGGTCTTTTTTAGCTCCAATAATCAATTCATATTTTTTATTGACCATTTCTTCGACCAAAACCCCATCGATTTTGGCATTGGGTAATTTTATTTTCACAGAATTTATTATCTTATTATAAGCTTCCTCTGCTTGTTTTTTCGATATAATATTCAGAGCCACACCATCTACTTGTGACTTGTGTAATATATCCGGAGAACTAATTTTAAGCACTACCGGAAATCCTATCTCCTCAGCTATTTTACCTGCATTCTTAGCATCTTTAACCAATAAATTTTTGATAACAGGAATATGATAATTTTTCAATATTTTTGCAGCCTCCATTTCATTGAGTACATACCTATTTTCGTCTAATATAGACTTCATAAGCCTGCGGTTTTCAATGGTTCTTGGAATAAATTGTGAAGGAATCTCATAAGGAGTTTCCTGAAGCAAGGTTAACAATTTGGTATATTTCACCATATCCATAAAGGTAGAGACAGCCTTTTCAGGAGTTAAGAAGGTCGGTATTCCTCCTTCATCCAATATCTGTAAACCTCTCTCTACTTCCTCGCTTCCCATCCAACTCGCCAATATTGTTTTATCGTATTTTTTTGATAGTGCTACTATCTCTTCAGCAACTCCGGCTGCATCGGTCTGATATTGTGGAGTTAAAATAATTAATAGGGTATCAATATTTTCTTCATTTAAACAAATCTCTGTAGTAGTTTTGTAATCCTCAACTGATGCATCTCCAAATATATTTATTATTCCATTACAGATAATTGTCTTCTCCAACTTTTTATCCAATTCTTCACAGCTTGATTCGGAAAGGCAAGCTATATTTCCTTTTAATTTTTTCAGAAGATCAAAAGCTAAAACCCCCGGTCCATTGGAATTAGTGATTATTGTTAGCTTATCTGTTTTTGGTCTGGGTTGCTTTGCTAAGGCTTGTGCTCCATTGAATAATTGATCTATAGTATCAACAGATACAACTCCTGCTCTTCTGAATGCTGCTTCATAAGCAAATTTGCTTCCCATTATTGTTCCTGAATGGGATAATTCTATTTTTACCTTATGTGAGCGATTATCGGCTTTTAACACAAAAATAGGCTTATTTCTTGAGTATGCTCTGGCTGCACTGATAAATTTCTTTGCATTAGCCAATGACTCCATGTAAATAATAATACTGGAAGTACTTGGATCTGTATCCAAATAATCAATTAAATCACCGAATTCTACATCATAAATTGAACCAATCGAGATAAAATGACTGAAACCGACCTTTTCTTCAATCGACCAATCCAATATCGCAGTTGCCAATCCTGCGCTTTGAGAGATGAAAGCGATATTTCCCTTTAGAGCCATTTTATTGGTAAGACTAATATTAAGCTTCGAGGCTGGTCTTATAAAGCCAAGGCTATTTGGCCCAATAATCCTGACATAATATTCTTTAGCTAGTTTCTTTATTTTCTGAGAAATATCTTTAGTCCCTGATTTGAACACTGTTGTAAGAATAATAATTCCTCCTACCCCGTATTCACCACATTGCTTTACAATATCTACAATTGTTCTAAAAGGAGTAGCAATAACAGCTAAATCTATAGAATCATTTGTATCTTTTATGGATTTGTAAGCTTTGATACCAAAAACACTCTTTCTTTTGACATTAATAGGATAAACAACACCTTCATATCCTGCACCTATGATACTATTCATTACAGAATAACCAATGCTCTCTTTCCTGTTTGAAGCCCCAAACAACGCAATTGTTTTAGGGTTAAATATTCCTTTCATCAGCTAAATATCAGCTCATTGATAAAATCTTTATAATCTGCTGCTGCACTTTTTATTACCTTAAAAGCCATTTTTTTATCATATATATCCGTTATCTCACAATTTCCTTCCACATGTCCCGGCATATCCTTATAAGTAAGAAAATAGTGTCTCAACCTCTCAATTACAGCATGAGGCACATCGTCAATATCTTGGTAATCACCATAAACAGCATCATCTTTAAGTACGGCAATAATCTTATCATCCGCTTCATTTCCATCGATCATTCTAAAGCCACCAATAGGTCTCGCTTGTAATAGTATATCTCCATGAGTAATCTCTTTCTCTGTCAATATACAAATATCCAAGGGATCGCCATCGCCAATAATATCTTCCCTTTTTAATAAATTCCTACTGATTTGAGCTAATGAATCTCCACAATATGTCTTGGGAATAAAACCGTATAATGCAGGTAAAATACTGGAAAATTTTTGAGGTCTGTCAATTGTCAAATATCCTGTCTCTTTATCAACTTCGTATTTTACTGTATCTGTTGGTACCATCTCTATGAAAACAGTAATAATTTCAGGAGAATTTTTGCCTATTTCAACTCCATGCCAAGGATGAGATTTATATCTCAATCCTAATAATTTACCTATCGGGTCTTGTGTTTTTTTCATATTTATTCTTTATTAGTATATTTTAATCTAACAATATACCTGAATCAATGATTAACTAAAGTACAAAGTTAATAAAAAAAGACTCATCTTGATTTTATCTTTTTAATTTTAATCTCCAATCATACTCAATCCAAATAACATTTCCATTAAGTTTGCTTATTTCTCAGGCACAATAATGTTTACTACTTCACATGCATAAGCTCCCCAAATCCCAATACCTCCTTCAATATTGTCCGAAGCTCTTACATATGAGCTGAATGGACCTTGATTATTGCTAAACAGAAAAGACTCACGAAAATTATAATGATCTTCATCAAGAGCACAAAGTTTAAATTGTAATGTATCTCCCCTTAAATATGTGAAACCAATATCCTTATTAAAGTCTGGTGATCTTGGGTCAACAGGTTTTCTAAAAGGTAAATCAACTGTCTGACCATCGATAATCAAATCGTCAAATAATGAGTTATAGCTGTATAATTTCTTTCTATTTTCTATAACAAAATATCTGTAATAATTTTTCACATCAGCTTCATCGCTAAATTTCACCCACATCATAGCAGCACTATCAATTTTTTCTCCCGGGGTTTCTTTGAAATAGACAGAATCTATATTGACATTTTCGGGAATGCTTGTAATTGATTCAATTATATTTCCTTTGTGTTCTATGTGCAATTGGTACTCTCTGCCCTCCTCTATCGTCAGTTTATTATTTATATCTAAATAAGCACAAAATTCTGAATTGAAAATTTTATTTCCTAATACAACATAAAGCTTGAAAAGCATTGGAAAACTTAAATCTTTCGCACAAACGTAAGATAGTTTTACTTTTTTATCACCGTCGGAAACAAACACTTCAGCATCATCAATATATAAGTTTTCAACTAAAGTAGAGTCTAATGTTGAAAAATAAGATGTACTTTTACTCAAAATGACAAAAGTCGGAATATTGAGGATTGAAAACTCCAACTGCCCTTCGACCACATACTCTTGTTTAGCCTTGACATCTGAGGGTACAAATTCTTCTTCACAGGAGGTAAAAAGCAATGAGGAAATCATGATTATTGATAAAATTATTATTCGATTCATACTTATTTTATTTATTGTTCCAGCTAAAATTATAGCTTATTGATGGGATAATTGGAAAAATAGTTATTTTAGAAGCTGTGATTTGCGATTTTCCGACTTCTGTATCTATATCAGTATCGTAATTGATAAAAGACGGGTTTTTCCTATTATAGACATTATAAACACCGAATGTCCAACTTGAATTCCAGTTTTTTCTTATTTTTGATTTATACACAAGGGATAAATCCAATCTGTGATATGCAGGTAGACTGGCACTATTTCTATCTCCATATTCAAGATTGAATTGACCATCTAGAATATAAATATCACTCACCGGTGTATATCTTCGTCCACTTCCATAAACAAATACTGCACTAGCATTCCATCTGGTTGACAATTTGTAATTAACTACTAAAGAAAGGTCATGCGGCTTATCAAAGGTAGTTCCGAACCATTGGTTGTTGTTTATTAAATCAAATTTCCTTTCGGTTCTTGAGAGAGTATAACCAATCCATCCTGTTAATTTACCGGTAGATTTTTTTAAAAATAGTTCCAATCCATAGGCTCTACCATTACCAAAAACAAATTTATTCTCAAGATTTTCATCAATACCTCCAACATAATCCTCTCTGAATTCTATTTGGTTCTTCATATCCTTATAATATGCTTCTATTGAAGTCTCATAAGAATCATTTTTAAAGTTCTTAAAGAATCCCAAGCTGTATTGAATGCCTTTTTCCGGCTTTACATATTCTGTACTAGAAACCCAAATATCACTTGGAATACTTCCCGATGAATTTGATACCAAATGCAGATATTGACTAGTGAAACTAATACTAGCTTTCAAGGAACTGTTCTTGCCTGTTATTGCCCTAATATTAAATCTTGGATCAAGATTATAATACGATTTGACCAAGTCTGAAGGACTATATACTTTGGAATCGATTTTTGAGGTATAATTACCCATTTGAGAATAACTTGATAATCTCAAACCAACATTCGCTTTAAATATTTTAGAAATTTTCATTTCATCCAAGATATAGAGACTATTCTCATGTGTAAAAGTAGGTACACCTTCATTATTAAGATCAAAACCTTCCCCTTGCGCTGAAAGGATGTCAGGACTCAGCTTATGATAAGTATAGTTTGAACCGAATTTTAATTTATTTCTATTATTTAAAAAATAATCAAAATCTATTTTCATATTGTAATCTCTAACACCGCTGTAGTTCTCAAAACTAAATTTTTCTTGAGCAGCTCCGAGTTTGAAATTATAATCATTGTATATCAAAGATGTATTCATAAACAATTTATTATTGAATAAATGATTCCATCTCAATGTAGCGGTAGAATTACCATAAGGCATCAATATCTCAAATGCTCTTGCTTTAAAGTTCAATTTAAATACATCTCTTCCGAAATATCCGCTGAGATATATCCTATCTTTATCTGAAAATTTATAATTAAATTTAGCATTAAAATCATAGAAAAAATAATTAGTCCCTTCAAATTTCTTGCCTTTTAATAAGGGTTGCGCCAAGTCCAAAATATATGTTCTTCGTCCGGAAAGTATAAATGAACTTTTGTCCTTAACTATAGGTCCTTGAAGTGTCAATCTGGAAGAAATCAAACCGATTCCTGCATCTACACTATAATATTTATCATTTCCATCTTTCATCTTGATATCGACAACAGAAGAGAGTCTCTGGCCGTAATTTGCCGGCATTCCTCCCTTAATCAATGTAGTACTTTTCAAGGCGTCTGCATTGAATACCGAGAAGAATCCAAGCATATGTCCCGTATTATACACCACCGCTTCATCCAATAAAATCAGGTTTTGGTCTGCACCTCCACCTCTAACATAAAATCCACTATTACCTTCACTTACCGAAGTTACACCCGGCAATAATTGGATTGATTTCAATACATCAACTTCACCCATCAATACAGGCATCATTTTAAGTTGTTTCATTTCAAGTTTTACTGTTCCAACCTGCGTACCAATTACATTTTTTCTAGCCTGTTGCTTTTTTGCATCTATAACTACATCCTTGAGTAATACTCCAGGCATTAAGCTGATATTAATAACTGTATCACGATGCAAATCAATTTCAATATCTTTGTTCTGAAAACCGAGATAAGAACATCTTATTAGGTGTTTTCCTTCTATAAGACGAAGAGAATAAAACCCATAATTATTGGTCGAACTACCATTTTGAATATTTGACAATTCATAAATATTTGCACCAATCATGGTTTCTCCACCATCTGAATCATAAACATAACCACTAACAGTATATTTATTTTGGGCATTACTACTACCAAGACCAAAGCAAACTATTAAAAAAATTAACAGCAATCTTATCATATAACTTTATTTTATTATAAATTCCTTCAATGTAAACGCACAAAAGTATCGCAATAATATTCTTTACTTTTAGAAACTATCAGTTTTTCGACGAACTGTCAATTTTTTACTATTCAAGTGTAAAAAACTTGGCTAATTTCTATTTGATGTGCTGACAATGTATAATTGCTTATGAAATATTTGTTGAACACCTATCGGCGTTCATTTCTTCTCACATATTTACCCCGCATTCCATACGGGGCTATTGATATTTAACCACATTCGTGGTTTTGCCATCTCACAAAAATCACGCATTTCATAAGGAAATGGCGATATTGCGTACCTACGGAACGCATTTTAGTTAACTAAGTTTTTTCACCCATGTTTTTGTACCTCACGGCACATTCATGAAAAGCTTTTGCAGCATGGATGACGTCCGCCCTGTAAAATTCATCATTCAAAGCTAAAAAATGAAATGCGCCCATTCATTGGGTATAAGAACCAAAATAAGCAAATATTGCATTTGATATCGCCTCTGATATACTTTCTTGACCTTTTGTTGTAGTCAATTTCTTTCTGTCAGCAGAATTAGACAAGAATCCTGCTTCAATTAATACGCTAGGCATTGTAGCTTGCTTTAAAATAACAAATCCGGACTGTTTCACTCCCCTATTTTTCATTCCATCCAACTTTTTCAATTTATAAGCAATATTACTAGCAATCATGATACTTTCTTCCAAATAAATGTTCTGAAAAGCAGCTAAAAATATATGCGCCTCAATTGAATTGGGGTCATACCAATCATAATTATTGATATGATTCTGCTCTAACAATACTGAAGCATTTTCTCTCATCGCAATATCTAAATTATCCTCAGAATCCGTAACCCCTAATGTAAACACCTCTATTCCATTGATATTTCCGTCTCTCTTATAAGAATTGCAGTGAATCGAAACAAATAAATCAGCATTTAGCTTATTAGCCATATCTATTCTTTTATAAAGAGGAACAAAAACATCATTGCTTCTTGTAAGAACTATATTTAAATCGGGCATTTTGCTTTCCAATGATTTTTTTAGTTTTAGTGCAATCTCTAAAGTGATATTTTTTTCCTTGTACTTACCGTAAGAAGTCCCATTATCCTTCCCTCCATGTCCCGGGTCTATCACTATTGTTTTAATCGTATCTAATCTACCATCTACAATTCTACACTCTTTTATATAATTTTCCGGTATTATAGCGTTAAAAGTACTAATTGAGGAATAAGCTCCGAATAGTGTTAACAAAACATTAAAAAATAATAAAATCATATTTGATAATACAAAACGCATTAACTTTGTGATTGATATTAATAAAATGCAAAGAAAACAAATAAAAATAATATATAATACTTTTGGCTAGAATATCTTACATAATTTTATTTATTATAATATTTAAATCCTTTGGTTTATGCCAAATAGATAAGGATTCTATTGGCATCAAACCCATAGATTCCCTTAGTATTGAGCTAAAAGATTCTCTAAGTATTTCCCTTGGTGATTCATTGGAAATCGCAAAAGCTGATTCGCTTAAGCAGGACAGTATCAACAATGATATTTTTAAAAAATATAAAATTGCTCCTGACCCAATTGAGGGAGATATTGATTGGGGAGCAAAAGGAATGCAATTTTTTGATAAAGACAGTAATAAGTTGAAATTGTACGACGAAGCATATGTGAATTACGGCTCTATTTCACTAAAAGCCGGTTATATAGAATTTGATTTTAAGAAAAGTGAGATTATCGGTCTTCCTTTGAAAGATAGTCTTAATAAAAACTCACAAAAACCACTATTTAAAGATAAAAAAGAGGAGTTTGTTGCAAAAAAAATCAAGTACAATATTAAATCAAAAAAAGGTTGGGTAGAATATGCTACTAAAAAGCAAGGGGAATTAACTATACATGGGAAAGTAGGTAAATTTATTAGTGCAGAAGGTGACACCATCAATCATGTAGATGCGATGTTTATAGGAGGAGGTCTTATCACCAATTGCTCCAATCCGGAACATCCGCATTGGGGTATTCATGCCAATAAAATAAAATTGATTCCAAACAGATTGGCTGTATTTGGAAGATCCAATATAGAAATTGCAGGAGTTTCTCTTCCCTTAATTTTGCCTTTTGGTGCTTATCCTATGTTTCAAGGGCAAAGATCGGGCTTAATCCTTCCTAAAAAACTCGATTATGACAAAAATTGGGGTGTCGGAGTTAGAGATATCGGAGTATATTTTATGCTAAATGACTATATAGACCTCAAACTTACTGCCGATATTTATACAAGGGGAAGCCATGGTCTTAAGATAAAGACCAATTACAATAAAAGATATAAATATTCGGGATCTTTTGGTTTCAATTATTTCAATTCCATTACACTTAGTCCTAATGACACCACAAGAATTCGTGCTCCTAGATTTAGTTTCAGTTTAAATCATAACCAATCAAATAAAGCAAATCCTTATCAAAAATTTGGTGGTAATATCAATTTCTCATTAAATGGTTATCAACGTAATGTAAATGTTGACGCAAAAAGCAGAAATAATAATATTATCAGATCCAATTTCTCTTATAATAATAGTTTACCGGGAACACCTTTCAAGATGGCTGTATCTTTGACTCACTCCCAAGATAATAATACAAGGAAATTAAACCTGACTTTCCCAAAATTGGATATAAACATGAATACTATCTATCCATTCAAATTGAAAAAAAGAGTGGGTAAAGAAAAGTGGTTTGAAAAAATCTCTCTTAAATATGATGGGGCTGCTAAAAATCTTATAAATGCTACTGACACTACCCTCTTTAAAAAAGAGGTTTGGAATCAAATGAAATACGGTATTACACAAGAACTTAGTACAGGTGCAACATTTAGAGTAAAAAAATATATCAACCTTACTTTTGGCTTGAACTACGACGAAAAGCATTTTTTCAAGACTATTGATAAGCATTTTGACGGAACAATAAAAATAGATACCGTAAAAGATTCTGAGGGAATCCCAATACGTGATCTTGAAGGAAATTTGCAATTTGATACAACTTTTGGTAATATTGTTATTGATACAATATCGAATTGGAAAATATACAGACATCTTACTCCCAGCCTAAGTCTTAGTACAAGTAAAAACAAAAAAATCTTATTTAACAAGGGATTGATTAGAGGTTTAAAACATAAAATAAATTACTCACTTTCATTTAGTGGGAATCCCATAGATGAAGAGGCAATATACGGGCGGGAAGTTCATACTGACCTGAGACCCGAGTATGATAAAATACAAAAATACAGTATATTTGATTACAATAGTGCTTATGGATCGAACCGTCCTCAGAAGAAGAATGTAGTTCTAAACTACTCAATAAAACATATTCTTGAAGCAAAATACTTTTCCAAACGTGATTCAAGTGTAAAAAAGTTATCATTACTAAGAAATTTAAGCATTACAGGAAGCTATAATTTTACAGCAGATTCATTTAATTTTCTCCCTGTAAGAGTTAGTTTTAACTTTTATCTATTCAAAAAGTTTGTCAGTATAAGATACAGCGGAACTTTTGATCCATATATGAAACTTGATGGAAGGCGTATTAACAGGTATGTATGGGATGAAAGGAAAAGACCTTTGAGACATGACCTTTCCACAGTTAATGTTTCTGTAAACAACAAAAGTTTTGACCAAATAGCAAGCCTTTTCATAAAAAAAGACAAGTCAAAGAAGAAAACAAAAAAAAATAATATTGATAATGATCGTTTGTTCTCATTATTAAAAAGATTCAGTTTGAATTATAACTTGAGAATGGAATATAGATACAATAATAATAATGTAGATACTTTTAAGATAAGTACGCACTCAATTGCAATTAGAGGTTCACTGCCTATTACAAAAAACTGGAATATCAATATCGGAAGTTTGGACTATAATATCAAGGATAAAAGGTTTGAGTATCCTTCTTTGGGTTTTTCAAGAGATTTGCATTGTTGGAATATGAATTTTAGTTGGCAACCTAAGAACGGAACATATTCATTTTATATCGGAGTAAAATCTTCTGTCTTGAAATTTATCAAGTATAACCACGGAGTCGATCCACTGCGAGCCAGTTTGCCAAATTATTGATTAGATTATAAGTCTGCTTCAACGTATGCAAAGTTGGTAATTTTGATATTATCGATTTTCTTTTTCACTATTTAGAAGCATTCAATCAAATCTAATTAAAAGAAAAAAGATTTTTTAATTCTTTAATTAATGATTATGTTTGCCGAATTGTTTTAAAGGAAAAGAATAAAAATACTTGAGTATGAATAAAAAAGTCGCATTGAGATATGAAGACAGGTATTTAATGGAGAGAAGAGTTGCCATTACACCGACAGATGTTGCTAAATTAATCGAAAAGCACGGATTGGAATTTTTTGTAGAGAAATCAGAAAAAAGAGTTTTTAAAGATGATGAATACAAAAAAGCAGGAGCAAAAATAGTAGATGACATAAAAGATATTCCGGTAGTTTTCGGAGTAAAAGAAATGCCAAATGAGCTATTTCAACCCAATCACACATATATATTCTTTTCGCATACCATAAAAGGTCAGCCTTATAATATGCCGTCTTTAAAAAAGATGGTTGAAAAGAAAATAAATCTTATTGATTATGAAAAAGTAAGAGATGAACATGGTAGGAGGACGATATTTTTTGGCAAATACGCAGGTTTAGCCGGGATGATTAACTCTCTTTGGACATTAGGACAAAGATTAAAAACTAAAGGTATTGATACAGTTTTTTCACAACTAAAACAGTCACATCTCTATAACTCTCTTGATGAAGCTAAAACAGATATTTCCAGAATCGGAATGGATATTGTGCAAAATGGACTGCCTAAAGAACTGACTCCGGTAGTAATCGGAATAACGGGATATGGAAATGTAGCAGGAGGAGCACAAGAAATACTTTCATTGCTCCCGATAAAAGAAATATCCCCCAAAGCTCTTTTGGAATTGGATAAAAGCAAAGATTTACCCAATAATGTACTTTACAAAGTGATTTTTAAAGAAAAGCATTTAGCAGAACCAAAAGAAGTTAACAAAGAATTTGACTTACATGAATATTACAATCATCCGGAAAGATTCGTTGGAGTATTCGAAAAATATATAGACAAATTGACTTTACTTGTTAATGCGATGTATTGGGATACCAGATATCCGAGATTAATAACAAATGAATATTTAAAAAATAATTACTCAGATAAGCACAAATTAATAGCTGTCGGCGACATTACTTGTGACCCAAAGGGGTCAATAGAGTGTACTACTGATTGTACTACCATCGAAAACCCTGTATTTGTTTTTAATACTAAAACAGGAGAAAAAAGCGATGGCTTTGATGGAGATGGTATTGCTTTGATGGGTGTAGACATATTACCCAGTGAATTGCCGAGAGAATCATCAGAGGGTTTCAGTTATGCATTATTTGATTTTGTAAATGAGATTGTTACTTGTGATTATTCTAAGCCTTATTCAGAGCTAAAGCTTCCTTCACCAATAAAAAGAGGCTTGATTTTGCACAATGGAGAATTTACTCCTGAGTTTAAATATATGGAAGAGTATATTAAATAGTAAAAAAAAAGAACGGAAAATTATGAAACGAATATTAGTTGTTGGAGCAGGCTTGTCTACTGCATGTTTGATTAACTATCTTTTGGAAAAATCGGAAGAACACAATTGGCAGGTGATAGTCGCTGATTTGGATATAAATATGGCTGAAAAAAGAATAAAAAAACATAAAAATGGGAAAGCTATATTTTTTGATGTTTTCAACGATGAACAAAGAGCTAAAGAAGTTAGTAAAGCGGATATAGTAGTCTCAATGCTACCGGCAAGATTCCACTATTTAATAGTAAAATCATGTCTAAGGTTTAGGAAAAACATGGTTACTGCATCATATATCTCTCCTGAATTGAAAGCACTTCATGAAGAAGCTAAAGAAAAAGGCATATTAATACTAAATGAAATTGGTCTAGACCCTGGATTGGATCATATGTCAGCTATGCATATAATTGATATAATAAAAGATAAAGGAGGAGAAATTCATTCTTTTAAATCTTCCACAGGAGGTTTGGTTGCACCCAAATACGATAATAACCCTTGGAATTATAAATTTACATGGAATCCAAGAAATGTCATCCTCGCAGGTCAAGGTGTTGCTCAATATATTGATTTCGGTATGTATAAGCATATTCCTTATCATAAATTATTTACAAGGATAAGAAGAATTCATTTTGATTCTGTTGGTGAATTTGAGGTGTATCCTAATAGAGATTCACTCAAATATAGAGGTATTTACGGTCTTGATGATGTACCTACAATGATAAGAGGCACTATCAGAAAACCGGGTTTTAGTAAGACATGGAATTTACTCGTTCAATTAGGTTTAACTGATGATACATTTATAGTCGAAAATTCTGAAAATTTGACTAATAGAGACTTCGTAAATACTTTCCTGAAATATCATAAAACAAGGACTGTTGAAGAAAAATTAGCCTTATACTTAGGCATAGACGATGATTCTTTTGATATGTATAAGCTCAGATGGCTAGGACTATTTGAAAGAAAAAAAATAGGACTTAAAAATGCTACTCCGGCTAAAATATTACAACAAATCCTTGAGGAAAAATTGAGTTTGGATGAAGGAGATAAGGACATGATTGTGATGCAACATGAATTTGTCTATAAATACGATAATGAAAACACTAAGAAAATAACATCTTCATTGGTAGTTGAAGGTCGTGATGATATACATACTGCAATGGCAATGACTGTTGGACTTCCCTTAGGAATAGCCACAAAATTGATATTGCAGGAAAGAATTCCTCTTACAGGAGTTGAGATTCCTATATCTAAATTGATATATGAACCGGTTCTCGAAGAACTCAAAAGGTATGATATCAAATTTATAGATAAAGAGGAAGATTATAATTTATGAATGGGAGTATCCAATAAAGTGTGTAAACTTCAAATCTCAGTTTGATTTGGCTAGCCAAATCAAACTGAGATT
>JALVAD010000020.1 GCA_027011385.1 Saprospiraceae bacterium
ATACTCAAAGCAGCGTTTTATCTATTTTGCCATTCTATAATAATGTAAACTATTTGCAAATAGAATTAATAATTCACAATTTTCAAATCCGGAAATACATTTTTTTGTATTTTTAGATGTTGATAAAAAATTTAGTAAAATGAAACTAATAAAATATTTGATTTTCGCAGCTTTGTTAATAACAATAAGCTCATGTCATAAAGATATAGACGAAGATAAACAGACTATAACTCCCACCCCAACTGCAAAAGTATTTGACGAGACAACGAATAGTATTTTAGGTTATGTATATGATGATAATAATCAACCTGTCGAGAATGCAATGGTATCAATTTATAGCGGAACGACCAAAACAGATAAGTATGGTGTATTTAGCTTCGAAAACATAAAACTTGATAAACTCGGAACTTATATCAAAGTAAATAAGTCAGGATATATGTTGGGTTCTGATAAGATCTATCCGGACAAGGGATTATCCACCTCTTATATACATCTTTATAGCTTGGACAAAACCGGAGAATTTAGTTCCGATAAAGGAGGAACAATCGAATTGTCTGGAGGAGGAAAAATTGTTTTTGCAGCTAATAGCATCGCAAAAGAAGATGGAACTCCATACAATGGAAATGTGATTGTAACTGCAAAAAAGCTGGATGTGAATGATGAGAAGATTGCAGATAAAATGCCGGGAGCTCTTGTAGGTATCAATAAAAAAGGTAATACAGCCGTCTTGGGAACAATGGGCATGGTCGCAGTTGAGTTAAGAGAGCCAGAAGGAAATGAATTGAATCTCAAATCAGGAGCAACAGCCACATTAACTTTTCCTGTCAATTCTAATCAATCTGCCAATGCAAGTTCGGAAATACCTCTATGGTACTTTGATGAAATTAAAGGTCTATGGATTGAAGAAGGCAAGGCTATTCTTCAGGACGGAAAATATATTGCGGAAATACCTCATTTTAGCTGGTGGAATCTTGATGCCAAATTTGACCCTATTTATATGTGCGTAAAGGTACTTTTCTCAAATGGCAAACCGGCAATAAATTATAAGGTAAAATTAACAGCAGATGTGATATATCCAACTACATATGGCTGGACGGATTACAATGGGCAAGTTTGTGGATTAGTACCAAAGGACAAGGAGATTATTTTGGAAGTTGTTAATCCATATTGCAATGAAGTTGTGTACAAAAAGACAATCGGTCCATTTGATAGTGATGTTGTTTTGGATGATATTATAATTCCTGAAACAGAAAAACTTGGTAGAGGTGTTGTATATTGTAATGGGGATCCGGTAGGAAATGCAAGAGTAGTATTGGATTATTCTACGGAAGAAGATTCCGGTACATTGATAACTTATACTGATGATCAAGGAAGATTTGAACTGAATTTTTCATTACCAAACTGTCAAGATGTTATTAGTGCTACACTTTTTGCCTATGATCCGGTAAGTGGTGATGCAAATCAAAAAATAAACCTAAATGTCCATTCTTCCAATACCAATATTTCCATAAATATTTGTCACAATTGTGATTTTACTGTAGAAATTGTTCCTGGATACGGAACTTTGTGTGATGCATCAACGATCTCACTTGAAGCAAAAATAACCGGCTCTGGAGATTTTAAGTATCTATGGTCAAATGGTGAGACCGGTGCTAAAATTGATAATTTGGAAAACAAAACTTATTGTGTTACCGTAACAGAGACTGTGGCACAATGCGATGCGATAAAATGCATAAATGTATCTGCTTTTGAATTCTATGCGGAGGACTCTATTGCTCTTCATCCTTATTGTGGACTTAACAACGGAACGTTTAGTATTTCCCTTTGGGGTGGTATTCAGCCGTATAACATATCTGTGGAAGGACCAAACGGTTTTAGTTTTACTTCAATTGAAAATTCTGTAACATTGAAAGATTTAGAATCCGGTACTTACACCTCTAAGATTAAAGATGGAGGTGGATGTACAAAAACACTTGAGACTATCTTAGTAAATAATAAAGATCATAAAGTTTGGATTGATGCAACTCAGGGTTGTGATTCTATTACACTAAGGGCTAATGTTAGTTCAAGTGAAAATCCGGCTGCAGTTGAATACAAATGGTCCGATGGACAGGAAGGGCAATCTATAATTGTCAAAACCTCAGGTAAATATTGTGTAACAGCGACAGAAGGTGCTAATTGCGCTATAGATACCTGTATTGATATTGATATTGAAAAAGAAGTGTTACCACCTGTTGTTTCCGGTTGCAATAAGAATATTTACACTATATCAAATATGGAAAAATATCCTTTATATATAAATGCCTATGAAATAAATGCTCCTGATTATATATTAATCGAACCGGGAGAATCATATGATTTTAACGTATTTGAGAAAAGTTTTGGAATTGGTTACTATTATGAAGATGCTTATTGCGGAGAAATTGAGGGGGACATACGTTTACCTCATTTAATAAACGGTATCACAATTGATAGCCTTAGAAATATAAGTTGTCCAAGCTGTCAAGACGGTCAGATATTTTTCACGGTAAACTCCGGTAATGATTGCCAAAATTGTTCAGTTGGTAATACTTATATTTATTCGGTTGATGATTTAGACAATGACATATCGGCTGATAATACAGTAGGGGTTTTGGATTCAGGATATTACTATATTGTTGTTAAAGACAGTAATAGTGATTGTGTTATTGACTTCAGAAAGGTTCATTTAGGTGATAATGGTGAATGTTTAAATTCCGATTTAAAACAAGGCTTAATTGCTTTCTACCCTTTTGGAAACGGTAGTCTTAGTGATTTATCAGGTAATAATCATAAATTATTTGATGAATCTCAGGGACAAAATGTACCAATCAGCACATTCGATAGAAATAATAACTCTAAATGCGCATACGTATTTAACAGAGGCATTGAACAGGCATTCCTTAGAACTGAGATAGGAGATTCTATTGATTTAAGTTATACCAGTTTTACCATATCTCTTTGGTATCAGGCTTTGGGAGATAGAGAAGCAGGATTATATGAAGGTTTAATCGAAATTGGATCTGATCTGGAAAATAATATTTCATTGGGATTATTTGATTGTCGTAAAGCAGTTTTTGATTATAATGGAACTGCTGATGTTTGGGACAATGAAATGTATTTCGATTGTGAAAAAGCTATGACTGATCATAATTGGCATCATTTGGTAGCGGTTTTTGATTCTCAAAAAGAACAAATTAGTTTGTATAGAAACAATGTTTTGATGGGAATAATAGATAATGTTACTCCTAGTAGTAATGCAAAAGATGTTTTAGGATTGGGATATGGTTTTAATGGCAAACTCGATGATGTGATTTTATATAACCGGGCATTAAGTAAAGCTGAGATAAATACTTTATACAAAATGGGAACATGTTGTGAAAATTAAAAATTAGTAAGTAAATGGGAGTTATTTAATAAATAATGGGGATGTCTATAAAATCTTGAAGTTGATTTTGTAGTCTTCCTCATTATTTTAAAATAATTTCGCAAATAATTATATATTGAATATTGATAAATTGATAAAGGGCTGCAAAAGCGGTGATAGAAAAAGTCAGGATGAGTTGGTGCATCGGTTTGCGCCAACTCTTATGGCTGTTTGTATGCGTTATTGTAAAGATGAAAATCTTGCAAAGGACGCATTACAAGAAAGTTTTGTCAATATTTTTAAATACATAAAAAATTACACGGGGAAAGGATCTTTTGAAGGTTGGGTAAGAAAAATAGCAGTAAATTGTTCATATGGATTTATAAACAAAATTAGACCTGTATATTTTCAAGAAGATATTGATAATGTGGTTGATTTGAATACGGAGATACCGGATGTTTATAGTGAGATGAGAGAAAAAGAATTGCTCGATATTATTCAAAAATTGCCCAAAAGCCAATATTTGGTATTCAATATGAAAGTGATTGAGGGGTTTAGTCATGAGGAAATCGCTGATATATTAAAAATAGGTGTTTCAACATCGAGATCAAATCTAACAAGAGCGAGAACCAGTATTATAAAAATGATTGAGAGCAATGATATTGCAGAACAAATGAAAATAGGAAATTACTAAGAAATACTAACTAAACAACAAAAAGTAAACACATGAAATATTTAGAGTTTGAAAATCATATAAAAAATGAAGTCTATAATTCGACGGCTTTCGTTGATACCAATGCTCTTATTGCCGGTATTCATTCTGAAAAAAATAGTAGCAGTATAAAAAAATGGTTATTTCTATTTTTTATGGTGATTTTGGTTATTTCAATACCTTTTGGCATACATAATTACAACAATAAAAGCTCTAAAATAATACCTTTCAATAAAAAATCAGAGAACAAAGAAATTCAAAACAAAAAACTTAACTCTTCTCCATTAGTTGTATCCAATTTAACAAAAAATGAGGCAATAGAAGAAAAACCTATTACAAAGACAAAAAAGAAAGCCTTAAACACAAAAAATAATATTTCAAAAG
>JALVAD010000021.1 GCA_027011385.1 Saprospiraceae bacterium
CACTATATTTGACCTGACTATTATCGATTAATTCTACTATCACCAGATATACATAGACACCCGGATTAACCCTTTGTCCTTTGAATCTTCCATCCCAACCATTTACCGGATCGTTTATAGAGAAGTGACTATCCTCATAAATCAATTCGCCCCATCTATCAAATACTTTAAATGTATTCACCTCTTTTATTCCTTTTGATTTACCTTTTATGTAGAAGATATCATTTTTTCCATCTCCATTTGGTGTGAATACGTTTGGAATATCTATAACTATATTTTTCTTAATCCTAATTTCTATTTCATCAGAAGAGGTACAACCATTTTCGTCAGTTACCTCAAGAGTATATCTTGTGGTTTTTAGCGGGAAGGCTTCCGGTGAATAGCAGTCAAAACACGACAAACCATCATCGGGAGACCAATTATAAGAGTATGATTCATTATCAATAAATTCAGGAATTATACTTATTTTATCACCCAGATTTATTGTCGTGTCATTTGGTAATCGAATATGCTTTACATCATATACATGAATACTGATTGTATCAGTAGTATAACAACCTTTATCATCAACTGCATTGACTGTAATTTCAACATCTTCTTTGGGTTTAATCGATACTTTGTTGCAATTGTAACAATCCAAAATTTCTTTAGGTGTCCATTGATAGTTTTGAAAACCATCTAAATCGAATTCTATAGATTCTCCAAAGCAAATAGAAATATCATCACCCAAATCAATAATTGTTGCAGGATCTACTCTTATTTCTATAGAATCAAACTGAATATTGCCGCAATAATCCACTACTTCAACCCAATATTTACCCGGATTCCAAGCTGTGAAAATTGAATCTGTACTTCCATCATTCCATTTATATGATTCAAATCCTGAACCCGCATTTAGATTTACTATTCCTGAAATGCACATTGTCGTATCATTGCCTAAATCCAATTTCTTGGTCTTTGATTCTCTGAGGTTCAAATGGCCTAAATTATTATCCCAATTGCACTCTAAAATACCTGTATTGGGTAAATCTACATTCGGAGTAAACGGAGTCTTGGAATCTCCGTTGTCATTGACAAAAGCGTAAATAGTAATATCTCCGGGAGATGTAATCGTGTAAGTATACTGCTTACAATCATTTTTTGCTATACTATCAGGAATATAAAACAAACCTACTAAACTAGAATTTTGTGTCAATGGATTTTTAGTATAAAATGATACCGGAGTATTGATGGGAATAGTATGTTCTCCCAAGTTACAAATTTCAAAATTTAATACAAATGAGTCTTGTTTACATTGTGAATCAAGTATCACCAAGGAAGCGTCAGGTGCTATTAAGCAAGTATCGATACAATCTTTTTTACAGATATTTTCTTCTATTAATTTCACTGAATTATTTGTATAACTATCATTATCATATGGCATATTATTATTCAAATCTTTAACTGTGATCGGTTCAGAAAACAGATTGAAATTTTTAGTCTGAAAAGTTGGCTCTTCAATATCAACATCACAAATTATTGGCATATTCCCATTCAAATCAAGTTTCATAATGAAAATATCTTTATCATTATTGCTTTGGGTAATACCCATACAATATATGTATCCCTTTTTTGTTTTTATAGATGTTAAGTTTGAAGAAAGTCCAATTTTATAAGACTTAGTCCATATTAAATTCCCAAGTTTATCAATCTTGTATAAGAGTACTTTCCTATTATTTCCTGAATAAAAATAATCACCGGCAATGATATAGCCATCCGGTAAATTCAATATTTTTTCAGCTCTATTATACTTAGAATCTTTGACAAAAAACCCTTTTGCCCAAAGCAAATTACCATTTAAATCAATTTTGATTACTTGCATCTTTGAATCATTTAAATTAGCTCCGTTTTCGTCTCCAAGAAAAATGGCAACTATACCATTATCTTGAATCATATCGAAAGGATAAATACGTGAACTACCTGACACTGGGAAAATATAGTTTTTTGTCCATAATTCTTTTCCTTTCGAATTCATTTTCATAATAACTCCTCTGAATTTAGTTTCACTTGAACTATTTATTGCAAATCTACCAGAAGCATATATTTTTGCATTGATATATAAAGTTTTTAAGAAACCTTCGCATGATCCTGTATCAAAAGTTTTTTTCCAAAGTATTTTCCCCGTTTGATTATTTATTTCTGCAATTAATGCATCACATCCATTACCATAAGTTTTTCCTGCACATAGATAATTTCCGTTAGGAAGCTGGCTAAGTGTCCAAAATATTGGGTAATTCACTTTGGAATCTATAATAACCTTATTCCATATCACTTGTTTACTGTTTACATCATATTTTAAAATAAATGCTCCCCTTCCATATGAAGTATTTATTTCTATTCCGGACATTAATAGATATCCCTCATTATCTATAAAAGCATTGTAGATATACTCATCATCCTGCATGAAATTATAAGTATTTGATGATATAACTTTTGCGTTTTTATCTATCTCAAAAATCAATGACCGGTTATCATAGCTACCGACAATTGCAATTTTATCATCATCCAAAAAGCTAAAATCATAACATGTCTCATCTACTTCCGGATCGCCAATTCTTTTTAGATATACATCTTCACAATCATCTGTGTTTTCATTCAAAACAAATATCTGTTTACAATATTTTTTCTCGCAATCTCCGTTTTTTGCTATAAGACAAACAGTATATTCTCCCGCATCTGTAAAAACATAACTAAAGTTTTTTCCGGTAGATAGTTTTACTCCATTTATTTCCCATACATAGCTAGTCGCATTTATACTATTATTAGTAAAAATCACTAATGAATCTTTATGAGGGAAAAATGAACTTGTAGAAAAATCCGATTCCACGGGACATGTGACAATAATGTCGACTTTGGTAGTATCCGAACAGCCCCATTGTCCGGAAGAAACAATCAATTCTATGGTATATACCCCCTCTTCATAAAATATATAGTCAATTTGCTGTCCTGTGCCTATCAATGTACTTCCATTGTACCAATTATGTGTATATGATCCGGTAGCCTTTGATTTGAAACTTACTGTTTCTCCTGATAAAACGGATGTTTTATCGACTTCAATTCCTGCTTCTGCACCACAAATAACTACAATGGTTTTATTGATAAAATCATAGCACGATTTATCACTATTATACACTTTTAATGTTATTACAAATGTACCTGTTTCTTTAAATTGATAAGTTAAATCCTTATCTGACGAGATAGTTTTGCTATTGATTTCCCATGAAAAAATACTAGCATTCGCAGAGCTCTGATTGTAGAAATTTATGGTTTCGCCTACCAAAATGGTATCCCTCAAAGACGTGAAATTAGCAATTAAATTTGGTGAACATGGGGGTATACATGCCTTGGAATCCAATAAACTTTTTCTAATCTCTTGAATAGTGAATATCATCCTCTTTCTTTGTCCTTCGGTAAATGCCGAATAACAATTTAAATCTCCGTAGTCCATATAATTCCAGTACATATCATTTTGATCAGTCGCAAATCCTGAATTTACATCAGTGGAACAACTATTGAAATCTTCTCCGCATTTTACATGAAATGTGCTGTTGTCAGGAGGTGTATCACAAACTTTATCTCCATCAGTCAGACAATTATCATTTTTACAACCACCCTGAAAAGTATGAAATAGCCCTAGATAATGACCCATTTCATGTATTTGCACAACTGATGACGATTTAGTTCTAGCAAAATAATCTGCTTCAACTACCAAACCATCTCTTTTTGTTCCATGTGCCGGGGGCAGATATGAATAACCTATAACACTACAATTAGCGTCCATACAAATACTCTTTACCAACCAAATATTGATATAGTGTTCAGGATCCCATCTTTCCAAATTTTTCAATGCAAGATCTTGAGTATTTCCATCTACATTGGTCAAAGAGGACTTAGTTCTTGTGATTCCTGTTGTTGCATCTCCATTAGGTGTCCTTTGAGCTAGACAAAATTGAATTCCCGTATTGACTCCTGTACTTGGATCATAATATCCTATATTGGCGTATGCTTCATTTAGATTATCAATCCCAATTTGAACTTCAGCATTTGATATATTCTCCGCTCCTTCGTTATGAACAATATGTACTACAACAGGAAGAACATAAGAAGGATTTTCTCTTTCTGACAAGTCCCTTTCTTGATATCTTAAAACCTCCTTTTCATATTCTTGATATTTGGCTTTGTACTTCGGATTTTTATTCAAAAGTTGACTATGCAATTCATCAGACCCACAATTCAGGATAGTATTTTGTGCTTTTAAATGTAAAACCGATGTGATTAAGAAAAACGATATTAAAAATCTTAGTGTATTGATTCTTTTCATAATCTTGGCATTTATAAAACAGGTATTTCAATATATCTTTGTTAATCATATTATCCAGAATCAGACACAGATTCTCAGTTAACTTC
>JALVAD010000022.1 GCA_027011385.1 Saprospiraceae bacterium
ATATATAAAAAGAGCTAATGATAATAATATTGAAGCTATAGAAAACACAACAGAAGTACTTTTACCAAAAGTAGAATCTTGTATTTTTGATTTCTTAGGTTCAACATATATCACATCATTTTGTGCCAAATAATAAACAGGTGAGTAAAAAACATCATCTCTGGTCAAATCTATCCTTGTTTTTGTTTTCACCCCATTTATTTCCCTTATTACTAAAACATTATCTCTCTTACCGGAAATAGTCAAGTCGCCTGCTAAACCAAGAGCTTCAGGCAAAGTAACCCGTTCATTGTTTATAGTATAAGCACCGGGCTTTTTCACTTCTCCCAAAACTGTTATTTTAAAATTGGTCAACCTGATATTTACTATTGGATCTTTGATATAGGTTTTTAATTTATCCACAAGCAATTTTGTCGCTTCCCCCCTATTCAATCCGGCAATCTTAAGTGTACCTAATATCGGAAATTCTATATCACCCTCAGTATCTACCAAATAGTCTTGAAGCCTTTGCGCTCCTGTTACCCTTCCATCAGAAGCATTAAATCCCACAACGGGCAGATTAAAAGGTTGAGTAGCCTCAATATCCAAAGCAGAAACGACTATGGTTACCATATCTCCGGGTCGAAATATGATATTGTACATTTGATCAGAATTTATCGTTGTATCTCTTCCCGCATCTTGAAAATATACAATTTCTTTTCTTGTGACACAAGAATTCATTGTCAATATAAATGAAAAAATCACTAAAAAGAGTATCACTTTAATAAAACTTTTATCCATATTCTGTTTTTTTTACTATAATGTATTTTTAATAGAAAATGCTTAAATTATAAATTGATTATTTTCTTACCATTGATTATGACAATTTCAGATAACAATTGTCACAAAGACTGTACCATTATTATCCTATTGTAGCAACTGTCTAAAAAAGGGTGATGATTTGGAAAAATAAAACCCTTAATAAATTATAATATTATTTCCTATGCACTCCTTTTTCGTTTAACAATAATATTCCAAAGTGCTTTGAAAAAATACTTTATATCTGTTGTATATGGATGTTTTAATTTTTCTTCAAGATAATCACGTTCAGCTTGTTGGACTTCCTCAAGACTACTCTTTCTATTCAATGCTACATAAGGTGGGATACAACCCGGCTTTTGCGTTAACCTCAGCTCCTGTAAATCTTTAGGAATATCCTGAAAATACCTTTTCCCTACCGGTCTTATTCCAACAAGTTTCATTTCGCCTTTCAATACATTTAGCAATTGAGGCAATTCATCAATCCAAAACCGCCTAATAAACTTAGCATAAGGCGTCAATCTAAAATCATTTGCAGGCTTCCCCGAATCTGCATATCCATTCATTTTCAAAACATAATCATGTAGATATTCAGCGTAAGGATGCATTGTTCTCAGTTTATACACTCCAATTATTTTTCCATTTTTCCCAAGTCTAGGCATCTTATACAGAGGACCATAGCTAGGATTCATATCATAATAAGGCTCTCTAGTTTTTTTTGATACAAAATATGTATAACCATTTATCGCCTTATGGTCAATTATTTCAAACCCACAGGACACCAATCTCCCCAGTGTTTCAGCCTTTGATAATAAACGATTACGCCCTCGTGTAATAAAAAAATATATCTTTTTTAATCCCCACAGCTTAGGAAAAACACGGAGAAAGATAAATTCCATACCAAAATAAATCTCTCTGAGAACAGGATAATTGTTTATTTTTTTTCTCGCTCTTCTTTGAGAAAAGGATTCAACGTTTCCAATAAAGATATCTCCATTTTGAAGTTTCTTATTAACAGCCTCAAAAAATTTATTAATAAAACGTATATCATTTACTCTCTTAAGATTAACAAAAGCATCGATATCACCAAAATGGTTTGTTATATTAAAAGGGGTCGTTGTGGAAAGCACTAAAGTAGTTTCAGAAAAGCAATCAACAAATTTGGAGCAATAATCTAACACTTCATCTGACACAAAAGATGAAAATTTACTATTATTGGTAGTTTTGTGCTGATCTATTATCGTCAATTCTTTCATTAGTATTGTTTAGCACCCATCCCCGACCCTTCCCTCATGAGGGAAGGGGGAGGTAATATATTTCATAAAAATAGCTTTGTTTTTCATTTAACACAACAAATTTAGTTAAAAATACACAAAACATCACAATCTGACATAGTTTTTTTTCTAAAAAATATCTTAAATATCCATTAGTCTTCAAATACTTATAATTTATTACTCGCATATATTGCGTACCTACGGGACGTATTAATGTTAATAAAGCCTTTTTTACCCATAAAAGCCAGATTCAGTTTCAAAAGCCAGCTTCGGAATCTCTTTTGAACACGAGATGTAGGACTTGCAAGCTGACGCAGGAAGGATTGAACGAAGAGAAATCCTGAACCTGCCGAAGGATTGTGAAGCCGGATTAGAAAAAAAGTCAGCACAAATTAAAGTCAGCTTCTGAATCTCTTTGAGCTTCCGAGTCTTGGATTTGGTTTCAAAAGTCAGCTTCAGAATCTCTTCGAGCTTCTGAGTCTTGGACGAAATATTACATTAGCCCTCACGAGGGAAGGGAGAGGAAACTTATTTTATAAAAATAGCTTTTTTTTCATTTAATACAACAAATTTAAATAAAAATACATGAAAATTATAATTTCATATAACTTTTATGAAAACTTAACATTTTCAATACATATTAGCACTCAAGCTCTTATCTAATTTTTTCTCCATATTATATAAATTTATATATGAAATTGGAAGAAATCGATAATTTTCAACTATTGCTTTGACTTATCTTTGCAATGTTAAATCAATTTATTAATCTAGGATTAGTAAATTGTTCCGATAACGCAGCCGGAAAATGTTCCGGCTTTTTTTATTTATTATTTTCAATCAAAGTTTTCAGTATAAACTCTGATGCTTTGCCATCACCAAAAATCTTAGGAAATTTTAATTCTTTTTGATTCTCAAAATGCTCAAATGCTTCAATGATTTTATTAAAGTTTGCTCCGCATAATACCGCATTTCCTGTCTCAACAATCTCTACCCATTCCGTCTCAGGTCTTAGAATAATACAAGGATTGTTAAAAAAATAAGATTCTTTTTGCACACCACCTGAATCAGTAATAACAAGAGCAGCATTTTTTTCCAAACTTATCATATCCAAAAATGAAACAGGTGGCAACAAGATGATATTCCTATTACTTTTTATTTTTTCATATAAATCTTCATGCTTATCTGTTTTCAAGATATTTTTAGTTCTTGGATGCAGCGGCAGAACTACTTTAATACTCTCAGAAATCTTTATTAGAGCATTAAATATACTCTCCATATTTTCCTTTATATCAGTATTATGATCTCTATGTACCGTTGATAATACGTATTTGTTTTTGACTAAATTATTTTCACTAATAATACTAGAGCTACTTTCAGCTAAATCAGAAAAATACAAGGAATTATCATACATTATATCTCCACAATGAAAAATCCCAGGATTATCAGGATTATAATGTGAAGCTATAATATGGATAAAACCTTCTTTCTTTAGATTCTCATATCCCGTTTTAGTAGGAGAAAAAAGCAGTGTTGAAAGATGATCACAAGTTATTCTATTAATCTCTTCCGGCATTTTTCGATTATATGACCTCAATCCAGCTTCAATATGCACAATCGGAATATTTAATTTTGACGCAGCTACAGCACCAGCAAGGGTTGAATTGGTATCTCCGTATAAAATAATATAATCAGGGCTTTCTTTGATCAACAATTCCTCAATTCCCTCAATCATTCTTGCCGTTTGAATTCCATGTCTAGCAGATCCAACATTAAGATTATAATCAGGCAGAGGAATTCCCAATTCTTCAAAAAAGACATTAGACATATTTGCATCATAATGTTGACCAGTATGCACGATAAGCTCTTCTATTTCCGAAGAATATTTATTCTTTATCGCTCTGCTAATCGCCGCAGCTTTTATTATTTGAGGTCTTGCCCCTATTATAGTAATTATTTTTATCATATTATATAAATAAATACATGAAATTGGAAAAAATCGATAATTTTCGACTATTGCTTTGACTTATCTTTGTAATGTTAAATCAATTTATTAATCCTGGATTAGTAAATTGTTCCGATAACGTACCCGGAAAATGTTCCGACTTTTTTTTGTAATTATTCGGCAAGAGGTTAGAAACCTTTGCCTCAGTTAATATTTTCCTAGAAGAAAGTAATTTAGACATTTACAAATGTTTCTCCTATCATTGTTTCATCAATATCAATATAACTTTCGAAATTATCTGAATCTTCATAATATAACTCAACAGCTTCTTTTAGATTCTCAATAGTATCATCAGATGTTGTACCAAAACTGGAAATATCTATATTCAGGCACGGGGATACATAATAATCACCCTCTTTATATAC
>JALVAD010000023.1 GCA_027011385.1 Saprospiraceae bacterium
ATGCTAGTATCGCAATTAAGATTATTATTAATTTTTTCATTTTTATTTAGTTTTAAGCTTAATATTTATTTTCCAATATAATCGGGATTTTTTTTAGGGGCTTCATAACCTGTGTCTTTTTTCCATTTTTCCAAACGAGCTTTTAGTTTATCTGCTTCAATAGGATATTTAGAAATAATATCTTCTGTCTCATATGGATCTTTATTAAGATTGAACATATAGTATGAGTCATCTTCAATAACTTCAGTCAGTTTGAATCCATCCATTTGAATGACATTTACCCATTGTGAGGCAAATGTTTTTTTCCTTTTGTTGTAGCGTGCATAATTTGTATATTCCCATACTAATGCATCTCGTTTTGTTTTTGCATTGGGATGGTATAGAATATTGGATATGTCTTCCCCATCCAAAATATAATTTTCCGGAAGTTTTGAACCAGTTAGACCCAATAATGTCGGGTAAATATCCACGTGTATAATCGGCTCTTTAGAGGCTGTTTTGGGTTTTATATGGTTTTTCCACTTAAAGATATATGGAACTCTTATACCCCCTTCATAGGTTTTCCCTTTGTATCCTCTGTAAGGTTTAGTGAAAATAAGATTATCTGTTTTATAATGCCCATTGTCTGAAGCAAAAACAATAATCGTCTCATCTTCAATTTCAAGACTTTTTATATAATCCAATAATTGCCCTACACTTTCGTCTAAGCTTTTTATCATTGCCAAAACCTTTAACTCTTTCTCACTGATATTCTTGTTTTTGCCATATTTCTCTTTAAAATGTTTGAGATATTCAGGTTTTGGTTCCAATGGTTTATGCACCAAATAGTATGGGACATATGCAAAGAACGGCTTGTGATTTTTTACTGCTTTGGCAATGAAATTTTTAGTTTTTCTTGTGATAAAATCTGCGGAATACTCAGAATTATCAATATCGTCCTGGTGAGGAGATATTTTGAAATTGTAATGTCCTACTACTTCTAAGCCTTCAGTGAAACCTTGATGAGGAATACCCAAAGCATTCTTGCCCAAATGCCACTTTCCATAGGCAGAAGTGACATATCCATTGTTTTGGAAAGCTTCGCCCAAGGTAACTTTATCCAAAGCCAATCCGCCTCCACTTCCCCGAAGTTTGTAGTTAGCCGGAGGTAAATATTTCATGTGCTCTAATGTTCCTTTTTGTTTTTTATATCTGTTTGCTACTCTGTAAACTTTGTGCCTTGGAACGTATTGGCCTGACATAATCGATGCTCTAGAGGGTGCACAGGTAGGATCATTGGAATATCCGTTAGTGAAATGAATGCCTTCATCAAAAAGTTTATCAATATTGGGTGATTCAACCAAATTATTTCCATAGCAATTGAGGGCATTTATACCCAAATCATCTGCTAATATAAATAGTACATTTGGCTTTTTTTCATTAGAAATCTTCTGCCCTAATATGGCACAACTATTAAGTGAGAATACTATAAATACTAACCAAATTAGATTATCTTTTTTCATGTGTTTATTTTTTTAATAATATTTGCAACAAATTAACTTATATTTATTAATGTTCAGGTTCATTATTTATCACAAAAAGTATAAAAATCGTTGAGACTTGTGATATTCTTGGGATTTTAAAACGAAAGACTTTAAAGTATCATATTTTATACCCCTATAAAAGTACATTGACATAAATATAAAATGACATAACGGATGTTTAAAGTTTGTATCTTATCATCTCACTTGTTTTGAATCCAATTCTTTCAGCTACTGCATAAATATATTTTTTTCCATCTGATTTTACCGGTTTTGAATATAGCTGCCAAGAGTCATTATAATCAAACGTTTTGTCTGGATCATCGGATAGGATATAGGCAATTGATGCACCTTTTGTTTTGCAACGAATAGATATACGACCATTTACTTTCGCTATTTCAGGCTTTAAAGTCATGGGTTGATTGTAGTGAGGCCACATCGTCTCAATCATCCGGGGTTCCGGTATTTGCCCTAAATCCGGATGTTTTTGTTTATTTTTTTTGTATTCCACTCGAAATTCATCCAAGATATTTTTGTATTTGGGATTATAAGCCAAATTGTGAAGATTATATGGGTCATTTACACAATCGTATAATTCTTCATCTGTTTTTGTTCCAAACCAAATATTTTGAGTAGTATTTAATTTCCCTGTTTCTTTCAAATTTAAAAATATAGGCATCATTGGGATTTTTTTTCTGTATTTAATATCCTTATATTTTGGTAATTGAGGAAAATAGTTTTTCAGATATAAAAATCTATTGTTCCTAACCGCTCTAATCCTGTCGGTATATTCATCAAATCTATCGGAACTTGCATATATGTATTTTCTTTTTACTTTGTCTTGATTTCCCATGAAAGCATAGCCTTCCATATATCCGGGAATATCGATTCCTGCCAAACTCAACAGCGTAGGAGCTAAATCAACAAAGGAAATCAATCTATTGGTCCTGCCTTTATTTTTACTATGGATATCTTTGACCATAAATGGTACTTTTAGCCCTGAATCAAGAATTTCACGTTTTTGTCTTGGAAGTGGACCTCCGTGGTCACTGTAAAAGAAAATGATAGTGTTGTCATACAATCCATCAGCTTTTAGTTGTCTGATAAATTCACCAACTTCTTTGTCCATTAATTCTATATTGCTATAATTTCTTGCTATAGTCTCTCTCGTAGCATCATTGTCGGGTAAATAAGGGGGGACTGATACGTCTTTTGGATTAATGGTCAATGGAAGATTTTCATTTCTCCATAATCTGCTTTCGTGAGTAGTCCCAATATTGAAAACTGCAAAAAACGGCTTACCTTTGGGTCTATGTCTCCAATGCGCCTTGCCGTTATTTTCATCCCAAGCAGTAACTGGAGCTGCAAATTGATAATCCGTCTTTTGATTGTTTGTGCAATAGTAACCGTGTGCACGTAAATATTCGGGAAAACATTTGATATTATCAGGAATTACTGCTGAGTATTGGATAATAGCTTTGCCATTTATATCTTTTATTGGTATTTTTTTTTCGTACTTTCTTTTTCCCCAAGAAAAAACATCTTTTCCCGTTCGCATATGTATTGTACCGAGAGTTGTAGGATGTACTCCTGTGATTATTGAAGACCTGCTCGGAGCACATACCCCGACAGTAGTGAACGCATTGTCATAAATCAAACTCTCCTTTGCCAAAGCGTCGAGATTAGGGGTTTTTGCCGTAGAATCTCCATACATCGAAAGGGTAGGACTTATATCTTCAGTGACTATCCACAGGATATTTGGTTGTGACTTAAGCTCTTGTTTTGAAAGTACAGAATATTTAGATTTGCAGGAAATCATTAAAACAATTGCGATAAGTGTTGCCAGTTTCTTCATGATAATAAAGTGTATCTTTTGGTTTGCTCAATAACGATATATTTTTGGTAAAAGATATTGAGCGAATTAATCTATTTTATTTCTATATTTATTTCCGGCTTTTGACCTTTTTCTAATTCAAATTTCCCCTCAATAATTTTCCCATTATCAAATAATTGATATTTATATGTGCCGTAAAATCCCCTTCCAGCAAGTATTCCTTTGCTATTTGTTTCTCTGGTTAATTCCGTTTTCCAAATATTATATACAAGATCAAAATATACTTTTCCCATCGTTCCCAAGCTACCATCTTCCTTGAAAATATCAACTTTGTTTTGAGGGTCACGAGTGCAACCCCAAAATAAAAATTCGCTTATTTTTGGGTGGCTAAATACCGTAATCATAAAATCTCTTGTGTATTTTGCCCTGATTTCTTCATCTTGTAAATCCATAGTGAATTCAGAAATACTGATTTTCTTGTTGAGCTTGGAGTATAAATCAAGTATCTCAAGAATCCTTTCCGGCGAAGTGAGGTCACTTCCCATGTGGCATTGTATTCCTATACCATCTACCAAACCACCGGTATGATCATCTATCCTTTGGATATAATCATAATACCATTTTTGTTTTTTTGTGTCTATACCACCTTTGCTGATAATTCCATATTCGTTTGTAAATCTTTCGACTTCCGGGGATTTGCTTTTTGTGATTCTAAATCCTTGGAAAAGTATCTTTTCCGAACCTGTAATCTCTTGCAAATCCTTGTTAGTATAAGCTTCATTTACTACATCCCACCTTGATACTTTGCCTTTTGTTTGGGATAATATATCTCGCACATGATTTAGCATTATTTTTTTTACTTTTTCCGGATTGTTTTTATTTTCTCTAATACTTGGAGGGAGATACCTCAATCCCGGCCAAATCAATACATGCCCTTTTACATCTATATTATCCTTTTGAAGAATATCCAATGCTTTGAGGGCAATAGCTCTTCTTTTTTTATTTTTCCAGGATTTTATTTTTAAATCATTTTCCAAAACGACATAAGAA